>CAYZLS010000329.1:0-2874 GCA_964479355.1 uncultured Wenzhouxiangellaceae bacterium
TTCGACTCTTAAGACCACCCGTACTCTCAAAGAACTTTTGGCAGAACACGATAGGCGCTGGGAAGAGACCGGTCGCTACCAAGGGCTGGACCGCCTGAGGTTGAAGGACGAGGACCCAGCCAAATTCGAGCTATTTCATGCCAAGGTGATAGGCAGTTGTATCAATGCGCGCGAGAGAGCCAGGTATGTAGCTGCTTCACCGGGCACCCGCGAGCTGGGAGAGTTACTCTTCATGATATTAACCCCCGAGGGAGACCCGATTGCGTGTTCTCACGGGCTAATCGGCCACGTTGGCTCGGCGCCCCTACAAATTTACTGGATGATCGAGCAGGGCTACGAGCAAGATCCGGGCTTCAAGCCCGGAGATATTTTCGAGTCCAACGATTCTATCGCCGGTGCACCTCACCCGGCAGACGTTTACACTTTTATGCCTTTCTTCTGGGATGGTGAACTTATCGCTTGGACTGCCTCAATTAACCACATCTCAGACGTGGGTGGAGCGACCGCCGGGAGTCTCCCTACCTGGTCCCACTCTGTGTTCACCGACGGGTTTACTTTTCCTCCTCAGAAGGTAGGCGAAAATGGGCAGTACTTCAAGAGCTGGGAGTGGATGTGGAAGAGAAACACGCGGCTTGGCACGCAGAACGTCCTTGATTGCAAGATGCGCCTGGCGGGACTTCACTTCATGGAAAAGGAGATTCATGCGAGAGTAAAGGATGTCGGGCCAGATTACTTCAGGGAGGTCATGAGGGAAATCATCGAGGAGGCAAGGATCGATCTTACACTTAAGGTGAAGAGCAGGCTGGTCCCGGGACGTATGCAGGTTCGAAATTTCCGGCCTCAAATGTATAAAGGCTGGACACCAGGATTCCCCCAAAGCAACCGAAACTGGCTGCTACATATACCTCAAGAGGCTTCATATGAGAAGGATGGCACCATCACATTGGATGCGGATGGGGCGTCCCGGTGGGGCTATCACCATGGTAACTCGACATATGGCTCCACTGTGGTCTCGTGGTGTGCCATTTCTTCAATGTTCTTTGTCTATACCCTTGGCGCTAGCCATGGCCAAATCCGGGCAATAGACTTTAAATCCCCACCGGGGAGTGTTATGAATGCCCTAGCCGAGCCTGATGGCTGGGAGTTCGCAAGCACTACGGTATCCTTCTGTTCCTCCTCTCATTTCACTGGAGCAGCGGTGACTACCTATCAGCGCGGTTTTTTCAGCAGAGGCATGCTGGAGGAAATTTACCCTGTGCTCGTAGGTTACTCTGCAGCCCAGGGACAGGGCGTCCTGAAGGGTGGAGTACCCTGGGCATATTCCAACCTTGAGTTCATGGGCCTTCAAAGCAGTGGAGGGCGTCCATATGCGGACGGCCCTACTGCTATTATGTGTCCCTGGAATCCAGAGTCAGATTGCGGCAATGCCGAAGAGTGGGAATACACGCAGCCGCCTATGTTTTACCTGGGGCGCAAGATTTTGACCGACTATGTTGGCCATGGAAAGTACAGAAGTGGCATGGGACTTCAGTCTGCCTGGGTTATCGTCGACCCCGAGGGGTTGTTGCTACAAAATGGCCAGGGCATCATGACCTCTATGTATCCGGGCAGCTCTTCCGGTTTCTGCGGTGGCTATCCTGGCCCCGGGCCATTCTTTACCTTCTTCCACCACACCAACATGCGGGAACTGATGAAAACCAACGGTAGCTACCCCCGGAGTTCCGAGGAGGCTCTACAGTGGATAAAGGAAGGCAAGCTTAAGGCTGAGAAGGTTGATGTTTTCAAGCATGACCCTATGGATCAGGAGTGTTATGACGGCGATATTGTGACGGTGACAATGGCTCCCGCTCAAGGTTGGGGCGATCCTTTAGAGAGAGACCTCAAAGCTGTGGAGGAGGACGTACGTTTGGGGTTCATCTCTCCGGCTGTGGCCAGGGGGGTTTATGGAGCAGTGATAGAGCCTGTTGAGGGGGGCAAAGACTGGAAGGCAGACCAACTTGCAACAGAAAAGCTGCATGTGGAAATGAAAGAAAAGAGGATGCAGAGGAGCCAGCCCAGCAAGGAATGGTGGCTGTCTCAAAGGCAGGAGGTTAAAAAGAAGGCGTATATTGAGGAGGTAAACGAAATGTATCGTGAATGCTTGTCCTACAGTAGTAAATTCCATGAGCAATTCACCGTATTCTGGCAGCTCGAAAAAGACTTTGTCTGGTGAAAGAAAGGGAAATGAAATGACTGACGAAACTGTTAGCAAACAAGATATAGAAGACTTGGTGACGGGGACTGTCACGCGTGACACTTTGCGTCGGATACAGCGTGTAGACCCTAAAGATTCGGATAGGTTTTGGAAGTATCTAGAGGTGCTTCAGGAGGAGGTTTCCTTCAAGGAGAAGATTCTGCTCCGCCTCACCGATCACCTTTATATCGTGCGAAAAGAAGGCGGCGGCCGTGTAGTCAAATGCGATTGCGGCCATGAGTTTGGCGATTACCGCGTTAATTGGAAGCTTAGCGCCAGGATCCATGTAAGAAGAACGGCGGAAGAGATTGGTGAAATCTACACCATAGCATCTTGCGCCCCAGAGGCTGGCTGGGCTGAGGTCAGCGAGTTTTACTGCCCAGGCTGTGTTGCTCAATTAGCCGTCGAGGTAGTTGCGCCAGGTTGCCCCCTTTCTTTTGAGTTCCTACCCGATCTTGATACTCTTTACCGGGACTGGATGGGGAAACCTCTGGAAGACGAAGCCCCCGACTGGTATCAGGATAAGACGGAGGAACTAGTTTCACAGTGGGCAGCGGAGAAATAGTTCTGGCTATATCTGGATCTCAAAGGAAGTAGAAGAGATGGCAAAGAAAAAGAAAACTGGCTTGCAGATTGCTATA
>CAYZLS010000330.1:0-729 GCA_964479355.1 uncultured Wenzhouxiangellaceae bacterium
CGTCCTAAGCTTAATCCACGGCGTTGAGGACGGTAGATCACTACATTATGTCTAGCTTGCTCGTCGGGAAATTTTTGCCAGATGCATATTTTCATTGCATCCTGCGCTACAATCTCCAACCCCTGCAGTGAAAGCCTGATGGAGACACAATTGGAACACTCGATTGAAACGGTGAGCGAAACACTTGCTATCATCCTGACACAGTACCTCAAGAATAACTGGGTCAATTCACCCACTCCAAAGCGAATTATTACTGCAACCACCAACATGGTTTCGGAACTGCAGCTTGACTCTTTCCAGGTCATGGAATTCATGCTGGAAGTGGAAGATCATTATGACGTCGCTATTGACCTCGAGAGCTTGTCAAATATACATACCATTAGTGGTCTCGCCGGTATCGTGATCGCTGCCCATTCAGAATGAACTGAGGCCCCTTATGTCATCACTAATGGATAAATTTTCGTTGCCTAGGCAGCTCAGATCTGACCTGCTCAGTAGTGGTCAGGATCCGACAGGCGTTGTTTTTGATGACATTCTCTCAGCCACTGAAGGTGTTGTGCGCGGCCGTAAAACCATCCTCGCCGGAACCAATAATTATCTGGGACTAACCTTTGATCCTGATTGTGTTGCTGCCGGTGTCGCTGCACTGAAATCCCAGGGTACCGGCACGACCGGATCACGCATGGCCAATGGTAGCTACGCCGACCATTTTGCGCTGGAACAGGAGCT
>CAYZLS010000330.1:739-2874 GCA_964479355.1 uncultured Wenzhouxiangellaceae bacterium
GTTTTTTCGACCGGTTATGCTGCTAATCTTGGGGTGCTCGCGGCGCTGCTGGAGCCGGGCGATGCAGTATTGCTGGACTCTGATGCCCATGCCAGTCTTTACGATGGTTGTCGTATGAGCGGGGCGGATGTGTTCCGCTTCAAGCACAACGATGTGAACAGTCTGGAACGGCGTCTCACGCGGCTTGAATCGCGTGCGAGTCGCTGTTTGATAGTGACAGAAGGGTTGTACAGTGTGCTGGGCGATTGCGCACCGTTGAGTGAAATTGTAACTATCAAAGAGCGTTTTGGCTGTCATCTGCTAGTCGATGAAGCACATTCTCTGGGTGTCTACGGTGAGCGTGGGTGCGGGATTGCTGAAGCACAGGGCGTGTTGGATAAAGTTGATTTTATTGTCGGTACTTTCAGCAAAAGCCTGGGTGCAATGGGTGGGTTTTGCGCCTCCCGGCACGCAGAACTGAAATTGGTCCGCTACGTGTCTCGCCCGTTTATATTTACCGCTTCGCCCAGCCCAGCGGTGGTCGCTACGACCCGCGAAGCTTTACGACAACTACGTTCCAGGCCAGACCTGAAAAAATCATTGTGGTCAAATGCCAGGCAGCTTTACAGCAGCTTGGAGGCATTGGGGTTTGAGCTCGGGCCACAAGTCAGTCCGGTGGTCGCGGTTCGTTTTACAGACAAGGAAAAAGCACTCGCCAACTGGCACCAACTGTTACTAGCGGGTGTGTATGTCAATCTGATGCTGCCCCCGGCGACTCCAAGTGGGGCGAGTTTCCTGCGTTGTAGTCTTAGTGCTGCGCATACATCCAAACAAGTCGAGACCATTGGCAAAATATTTGCCACCTTACAGACTTGAATTATTTGGGCTTAAGCTGCACCAGATTAATCATCAGCGAAAAGCGCCCCGGCGATAGAGTTTCCACAGTAATGGCCAGGCAAATATTAATGGGTGATTAATTTGTCTTGTACTGGGCTCGATCCGCAGTCCCGTATGGTGTTCTATTTTCCACAGCAGATACAGGAGCGGTTCGTTAAAAGTAAATGCCGCCTTGAATAAGCGAAATGATGATAGCAACTTGCCTTGCAACCGCCGTAGCCACCACGAAAGGGGTGCGAGCTTTCTGTCTAGGGTGGCGCTGTGGTTTAGATATGACCCGCTATCTTCTCCGGAACTTGAAAATTTTGCATGATCCAATGCCATTGCGGTGGTGATACTATCATACCAATCTAGGTTGAACTCATACAAACTGGCGGCATGATGACTGCTTTCTGTGCGCAACTCGCAACGATAGGTCAATGACAAACCACGGGTCCATAACTCTTTACTACTGAACTGACTTGGCAGAGTCGGCAACACGCGGTGTATGAATGTTGTTGCTGCACGGGTGAATGTCCGGGCCAGAATCGTTCTCGTGGCTGCATCGCGTACGTACAGGCATTCGCAGGGTTGAGCAAACCGGGCCCAGAAATAGGAATGAAAATCATGCCACATAGCGCGTTGAAAGCGTCCCAGGCTCAATAAAGCATACTTAGCTCGCAGTTCCTCGATGCCATCGGCGGAATCGTCTTTGCGATAGTGGATATGGTAAACATTAGGAGGCAACAAGCGACACATCCACGCTTGCCAGCTTGAACCGAGTGTCCGGTAGTCTTCCAGCAGCACATAAAAGTCCAGCATAGTGTCACGCTTGCCACGCAACCAGGAACCATAAACCAGTATTGCGAGCAGTGCGTCGCCGTGCCGGTCCTTGATTTCAGCCAGTAAGGGTTCAAGGCTTGCAGCGCCCGCTTGCTCAGGTTTTAACGTATGCTCTGATTGTATTCTGCCAGCGATCAGGTTGTGGACCTTGTTATTTTCCGGCATAGACCCCCCAGTATGCATTGCCGTTTGACTCCGCACTGATTGCGTGCAATTGCCGTTGCATTCGGTGGCTGGAATTGAGCCCCCACAAACAAACTTGTGAAATTTCAGAAACAAGTGTGTAAATAGTCATACTGCTTGGTGTCGGATTGAAAAAATAGCGACGGTGAGCAGAATGAAGGGTGGTGCCAGGATGACCAATGACGGGTTCAGGCCCATTAGGCCAGCCATGTGTCCGCTGAGTTGTTGTACCAGGTAAAAGCCGATACCAATCA
>CAYZLS010000331.1:0-2872 GCA_964479355.1 uncultured Wenzhouxiangellaceae bacterium
TGCAAGCACTGGCAGGCGCTGCGACAGAGTCGGATGCTTGTGATATCGCGACGACTTTTGTTGCACCGCTGCGCAAGTCATTGGACAATATGAATGCCTCACCGGGCGCACACACGGGATAAATTGTACTGCTATGAGCTGGTTTCAAAAATTACGATCTTCAAGAATCCGCACTGAAGGCGGCAACAAGCGCAATGTGCCTGAGGGTCTGTGGACCAAATGTACGGTTTGCACGGCGGTGTTGTACCGTCCGGAACTGGAGCGAAATCTACAGGTATGCCCGAAATGTAGCCACCATATGCCAGTTGGTGCGCGGGCCCGTCTCGAGCAGTTCCTGGATCCTGGTGAGCAACGGGAAATAGCGAACGAATTAGAGTCCTTTGATGTGCTGCGATTTAAGGACAGCAAGAAGTACAAGGATCGCCTGAGTGTGGCACAAAAGAAAACCAGGACCAAAGATGCTCTGATAGCGGTAGCGGGGCAGCTCAAAGGTGTTGATATTGTGGCTTGCGCTTTTGACTTTGGTTTTATGGGTGGTTCAATGGGCTCAGTTGTGGGTGAAAAATTTGCCCGCGCCGGTCTGGATAGTATTCGCATTAAGGCACCTCTGATATGTTTTTCTGCCAGTGGTGGCGCGCGCATGCAAGAAGGATTGTTATCGCTGATGCAAATGGCTAAGACCAGTGCAGTGCTGGCCAAGCTTGGCGAGGCCGGGATTCCCTATATCTCTGTATTGACACATCCAACCATGGGTGGAGTTTCCGCCAGTCTGGGTATGTTGGGTGACGTTAATATCGCTGAACCATTGGCACAGATCGGTTTTGCCGGGCCCAGGGTCATTGAGCAGACGGTGCGCGAAAAACTACCACAAGGGTTCCAGCGGGCAGAATTTTTGCTGCAAAAAGGCGCCATTGACATGATCATTGATCGTCGCAATTTACGTGATGAGATTAGCAGCATAATCACGTTGCTGAGCGCAGGTAACGTGTTGCGCCCAGTCGCCGGTGAACTGCTGGAGAGCTGATTTTGGGTCTTGAAGCGTGGTTGGCCTTGCTCGAGCAACGGCATCTATGTGATATCGACCTGGGTCTGGAACGATGTGGCGCCGTCTACCGGCGATTGGGTTCACCCAGGCCGGCAAGACAGATATTCACTGTCGCCGGCACCAATGGCAAGGGCTCTACTGTTGCTTACCTTGCTGCCATGAGTGCCGCCCTTGGTCAGCGTGTTGGCAGCTATACATCGCCGCATATTTTCAACTTCAATGAACGCATTATCATGTTGGGCGAAATGGTTGCAGATGCCTGTCTAGTGCGTGCTTTTGAACAGGTTGAAAAAGCCCGTGCCGGTGTTTCATTGACATATTTTGAGTTTACGACATTGGCCGCATTGCTGGTTCTGGAACAAGCTGACCTGGACTGTGCCGTGTTGGAAGTAGGTCTTGGCGGGCGTCTGGATACGGTCAACTTGGTAGACCCCGATTGTGCAATTATCACGCCTATTGCTTTGGATCATCAGGATTTCCTAGGATCTGATATTAACTCTATCGCGGCCGAGAAAGCCGGCATCATCCGCGCCGGGGTGCCACTTGTTTGCACGCAGGCAGATCCACCTGGCCCGGTTTTGGCTCAGGCGACGGCTTTACAGGCGCCGGTGTACCGGCGCACAGTCGAATTTGACCTGTATGCCAGTGAAGTTTCTGTCGCACCTGCCGGGACCTTGTTGCCACCGCTATGTTTTCAGCTGGGAGATCATTCGTTACACGTTCCCCAACCATCCATGGGTGGCCAGCACCAGCGTGACAACCTAGCCGCTGCTTTGAGCGCACTTTTTTTACTTAACCCGGGTTGTTTTGCCAAAGCGGAAGAAATTTCAGTTGCGATTCGTAAGTGTTGCGTGGCGGGTCGATTACAGTTGCTTGGCACGGCACCTGAAATTCTGTTGGATGTGGGTCATAACGCGCTTGCTGCAGATGCGGTGGCAACCTATTTGCAGGCATCTGCAAGAACGCAAGTAACTTGTGTGCTGGCGATGCTGGCAGACAAAGCGGCTGAATCTGTGGCTTTGTCACTGGGCAAAGTCTGTCAACGCTGGCTCTGTGCTGATAGCCCTGGACCACGGGGTCAGTCGGGCAAGGCCCTGATGCGGCGACTAAAAACGACTTTACCAGCCGCGCAGCTTAGTTGTTTTAAGACCCTGGACGAGGCAATGTGTGAAGCTGTTGCGAGTACTGGTGAGCGGGATACCATCCTGGTTTTTGGTTCATTTTCAACGGTAGCCTCGGTAGCGAAATGGGTAAAAAAAAGAGCGGGCAGCACGACAAGCACTACTCTATAATCAGGTAGGTTCCTGAAGGGAACGCGGATGTCTTCTATGGTATCCGGGCAGACAGCGTTGGGAGTACAGCAATGGATAAAGAATTAAAACAAAGGCTGGTTGGCGCAAGTGTGCTCATTATTTTTGCTGTCATCGTATTGCCGATGTTACTCAGTGGGCGATCAGATACGCTAAAACATGAATCCCGCCTGATTGAATTGCCCTCAAAACCTAAAGAGCTGTCATTTGAGACACGCCGTTTCCCAGTGGGGCAGGCTGGCATTGCAAGCCCTGCGGTTGAGCCCAGGCAGGCGCAGCCAGCCAATGAGACGAGCCAAACATTACCCAAACCGGTCGTTGAGTCGCCCAAAGAGGCCACAATCGTGGTTGATTCTGCAACGGATAAGCAAAGCAATAATACGCAGAGCGTTTCTGAGTTAGCGAACACACCGCGGTATCTGGTTCAAGTGGCCAGTTTCAGCAGTTTGAAGCGGGCTAATGCGCTGGCAGCAAGCTTGCGTTCCAATAACATGGCTGCATTGATGGATGTAGTGGA
>CAYZLS010000332.1:0-1461 GCA_964479355.1 uncultured Wenzhouxiangellaceae bacterium
TTTTCGTAAGTTGCATTTGTAGAAAAAATGGAGTTTTCTTTCTGGCACTAATTAACAGACCGGATGAGGGTAGAAAACCAAGAGATTTGTATTTATTCCAACATCAGAACAAGTGAAGCCGGGATATTTTCTCCCTGATCATCGTCTGACCGACGTTCCTGTCTTTACTTCTACCGCCCCCGCAGATAACCCTCTTTTTGCGTGCGGCGGTTTTTTTGGCCTGGGAGCTTGTCGGATTTAACATGATCTACTGCGGAAAACCGAGTTTGGCCAGATTTCCCGCTCTTTCGCGTCAAATAGCGGTGCTATTATCCTTAAAAGACCGAAAAATCTGACTCAAATCGGCTTTCCCTCGCTACGATCGGTCAAACCCGACAGGCTCCTAGGTTTTTTCAAACTAATTGTATTGTAACCAGTTTTCAAGAATGATTTGAGCCGCCATTGCATCCTTAAGTGCTGCATCTTTGCGGCGCATAGCACCCTTGGACCTGGCAGCCACAAAACGCTGCTCGGCGGCAAATGAAGTCAGGCGCTCATCTTCATACAGCACTTCAAGCCCATGTCGGTTCTTCAGTTGGCGTCCGAATCGTCTCGCGTCCCGGGACATGCCGGTTTCACCGCCTTCGGCGTCCAGCGGCAGTCCCACCACTAGCGCAACCGGCTTCCACTCATGAATAATGCCGGCGATTTGCTGCCAGGCAGGTTCGGTGGCAACGCCCACCACGGCCAAAGCAGTGGCTGTACCAGTCAAGGTCTGGCCAACAGCCACACCGATCCGTCGGTGACCAAAATCAAACGCTATCAAGGTCCCAATGGGGCCCGAACTAGGCATGCCCGCCCACCCCGTGTAGGTGGTCAATGTCGATACCAAGTATCGCGACTGCCCTCTCCCAACGGCTTTGCAGCGGCGCTTCAAACAAAATGGCCTTGTCTGCCGGCACTGAGAGCCATGCGTTCTGACGCAACTCTGATTCCAGTTGACCGTTGCCCCAACCCGCGTAGCCGAGCGCAACTAGGAATTGTCGCGGACCTTCACCTGTGGCTATGGCAATCAAAATATCGCGTGATGTGGTTACCATGATGTCATCATTGATGCTGATACTGGATTCAAATCCGTCTACGGGGCTATGCAATACAAAGCCATGGTCCGGGCTAACCGGGCCACCTTCTAGAACCCTGCTGGAAGAGAGCTTTTCATCTTTACAAGGAATACCCAATTGAATCAACACCTCACCCAGAGTGAAACTGGACAGGCGGTTGATGGTGATCCCGATAGCACCGGCCTCGCTGTGCTGGCACAGTAGGGTTACGCTACGGGCAAAATTCGGGTCTGCCATGGCCGGCATGGCAATCAGCATCTGCTCCTGCAAATAACCGCTGACAATACCTTGTGATTCTTTGCTCATGGACGGAGCACTAGTCCAGCCTTTGGAAATCGCGTGAAAAGCGCCAGGTACGCGT
>CAYZLS010000332.1:1471-2871 GCA_964479355.1 uncultured Wenzhouxiangellaceae bacterium
TCAACAGTCGCATTGATGTGCTCCGGTAACGGTGAATACGGCGCTGCCAAGCGAACAATCCGGGTTGCAGTCTGATCCAGTTGCCGCAAGCCGGAGCTACGCAGAATGTCGATGCTTTCAACGCTGCCATCACGATTAATACCCACTGTCATGAGCAGGTTGCCCAACAGTTTCTGGCGCCGGATTTCTTCTGGATAATTCAGGTTTCCAACCCGTTCTACCTTAGCGACCCAGGCTTGCATATAGGCGGCAAACTCATATTCACGGGTATTGGCGGAGATCCATTTTCGTCGCGGCAATTTTGATTGGGATTCGCGGTCATGCTGGATACCCGGCTGCAGTTTCGCCATCGTCATACTGGTCTGCATCAGACTGGCCGCACTGGGTAGTGGCGGCTCCGGCTGTTCAATTTTCGTGATTTGTTGCCTGTTTTCATTATCGGGCGCTTCGATCAGAATCTGTTCACGCACTGCTTCTGCCGCCACAGACATCTGCTCTTCCTGATCCCGTGGGTCATCGCCTTGAGCAGACCCCGCTGACAGTCCGGAATTTTCCTGTACTGGCCGAGTTGCCTGGGTAGATTCACCACCACCGCTCTGCGAGGCTTGGGCTAGAAAATCTGCATCCTCCGGCGCAGACTCAGAGCGCCAGTTCACCAATACGACATCCAGTGATTCCAGCGGATGAGTCAGTGGTCTGAAATCAAGCACAAAGCCGATGCCAAGCAAGACCACAACATGCAGGACAAGTGCCAGCAGGAAACTGACAGCAAAACGATCATTATCGGCATAAAGCATCGTCATAGATTTTGCAATAACTGTTCAGCCTCATCGAACAATTGGGCGGCAATGTTTAATCCAAAGGCCTCATCGAGTTCCCGAATACAGGTCGGGCTGGTGATGTTGACCTCGGAAAGCCAGTTACCAATCACATCTAGGCCGGCAAATAATATACCCCGCTGCTTCAGCTCAGGCGCAACTTGTGAGCATATCCAACGATCCCTTTCGCTCAGTGGTATGCCTTTGCTACTGCCTCCTTTGGCCAAATTTCCACGAAAATCGCCTGCGCCCGGAAAGCGCGCCAGGGCAAAAGGTACCGGCTCGCCGTTCACCATCAAAATACGTTTATCACCAGCGGTAATCTCATCAATATATTGCTGCGCCATGACTGCTCTGGAGTTATGGTGGGTAATGGTTTCCAGAATAACATTCATATTCAGATCTGTAGCACTTAACTGAAAAACAGATTCACCACCCATGCCGTCCAGCGGCTTGACCACGCACTTCCCGTACTTTGAGACAAACTCACGGAGCAACCCTGACTGGCTGCTTATCATCATAGGCACACAACATTGCGGAAAATAATTGATGAAGAATTTTTCATTGGCATCACGCAAACTT
>CAYZLS010000333.1:0-1827 GCA_964479355.1 uncultured Wenzhouxiangellaceae bacterium
GAAAATAACTCCTTATTTCTGGCTTTGACCTGTCCTATGGATGGGGTACAGTTATTTATCCGAGGAAGCCATTTTCTGGTTGGGTGAGGTTAATGGTCAGATGCTCTTGAAGCTTGCCAGGAACGAGCAGCACTCACGTGAGGTCAGACGTCATACCCTGTTCTGGATGGCTAATTCGGATGATGAAGATACTGTCGAGGCATTGATGGAGCTATTGACTCGCTGACACGCTCCTGGGAATGCGAATATTATCTACCAGGCGCTGAATGTGTGCCGGCGGGGCTGCTGTAAACCTGGCGACAGTAATTGCTACGGCAAAGTTAAGCAAGGCACCAACTGCGCCAAAGGATTCGGGCGAGATACCCATGAACCAATTGTCCGGAATATTTGCTGCCATTGCAGTTCCCGGAATGAAAAACCAGCCCTTGAACCAGACGATGTACAGCACGGTTGAAGTCAGACCCGTCAACATTCCGGCGATGGCACCTATACGGTTCATATTCTTATAAAAGATGCCCATCATCAGCGCCGGGAATAACGAAGAGGCTGCAAAGCCGAAGGCGAGCGCCACTACTTGTGCGGCAAAGCCAGGTGGATTCATACCGAGATAGCCTGCCACCAGAATGGCGCCTCCCATGGCGATACGACTAGCCAACAGTTCCTTTTTCTCTGAGATATCCGGTGCGATCATGCCCTTGAGCAGGTCATGTGAAATGGCCGAAGAAATTGCCAGCAACAGGCCCGCTGCCGTTGACAAGGCTGCAGCCAGGCCGCCGGCTGCCACCAGCGCGATCACCCAGTAGGGTAAGCCGGCAATTTCCGGGTTGGCCAACACCATGATGTCGCGGTCCACTTTGACCATTTCATTGCCTTTCCATCCATAACGCTCGGCGTGTTTCGTAAAATCCTTATTCTGGTCGTTGTAATACTGGATACGACCGTCACCATTTTTATCTTCAAATCTCAGCAATCCTGTAGTTTCCCAGTTCTTAAACCATTCCGGGCGTTGTGTATACGCCAGATTGCCATCCTCAGCGCCAACTTCACCTGTTTGAATGGTATTCATCAGGTTTAGCCGGGCCATTGCACCCACAGCCGGTGCGGTGGTGTAAAGGATCGCTATAAAAACCAGTGCCCAACCAGCAGAAATACGGGCATCGGAAACCTTGGGTACTGTAAAAAAGCGGACAATGACATGCGGCAAACCGGCTGTGCCGAACATCAAAGAGGCCGTTAACAAAAAAATATTGAGCGAGCTGCCCTTTTGTTGGGTATAGGCGGGGAAGCCTAGGCCGGTAACCACCTCATCGAGCTTGTCGAGTAATGCGACTCCTGGGCTATCGGCCATATCTCCACCGAGGCCAATTTGCGGTATCGGGTTACCAGTCAGGTTCAGTGCAATAAAGACAGCCGGTACTGTGTAGGCGAAAATTAGCACACAGTACTGTGCGATTTGTGTGTAGGTAATGCCTCGCATCCCGCCAAAAACCGCGTAAATGAACACGATGGCCATACCCACCGCGACCCCTACTTCAAAGTCTACCTCGAGGAATCGCCCAAAGGCGACACCCACGCCTTTCATCTGGCCGATAACGTAGGTGATAGAGGCTACGATCAGGCAGAACACAGCGACCAGGCGAGCGGCCTTGGAATAGTATCGTTCACCAATGAATTCGGGTACCGTGAACTTGCCGAATTTTCGCAAATAAGGCGCCAGCAACAAGGCCAACAGCACATAACCGCCGGTCCAGCCCATCAGGTAAACAGAGGCATCGTAGCCAAGAAAGGCAATTAGTCCGGCCATGGAAATAAAAGAAGCCGCAGACA
>CAYZLS010000333.1:1837-2870 GCA_964479355.1 uncultured Wenzhouxiangellaceae bacterium
GTTGGCGATGGGGTGAACGTGTGCGCCGGCTACATAAAACTCACGCGTGCTGGATGCTTTGGTCCAGATGGCGATACCGATGTACAGAGCAAAACTCGCGCCGACAACAATATATGTCAGTGTTTGCAGGTCCATCAGTCTTCGTGCACGTTGAATTGCCGATCGAGCTTGTTCATCTGGTAAGCGTAAAAAAAGATCAATATTACAAATACAAAAATTGAACCCTGCTGAGCAAACCAGAATCCCAGTTGATACCCGCCGATGCTGAAGGCGTTCAACTGCTCAACCAGGATGATGCCAAACAGGTAGGAAACGATGAACCAGACACCAAGGCACCATGCCACCAGCTTCAGGTTGGCCTTCCAGTAAGCAGATCCGCGTTGTTGTTCATTCATGGGTAGCGCTCTTGAAAATACTAAAACAGGAACCTTGTTTACTGACATTTAATTTGATGCCGCTATATTACCCTCAATCAATAAAAACAGAAGACTCAAATGGTGTCTCGTCAAATGGTTGATTTCTGGTTCGAAGGATTAAACAGTTAATGTCTCCCAGAAAAAAGGCCGCAGCAAATGGTACAAATCTTATCGTTTGGAAATTTGCGAAGTAGAAAGATAGTATAAAATTTAGTGATTAGTGATGTGGTGGAAACGGGGTCGCTATCTGTTCCTGATCACTGACCATGCTTCCAGTTTCTGAGCATGACTACTGGCAGCATGGGCCGGGCTGGTTGAAGGCAATGTCAGACATTTAATCCTGTTATGCAGGTGGGCTTGCACATATTTCTTGAACAGTTTGGCGGCTTTTTGGCCATTGAAGCACACTTGGATTATGGACGGGTGTTTTGCGAAGAAGCTCTCAAAGTCGTTACATATCATACCCTCAGTAGAAATTGATGAATCAAGACTGCCGGGCCGGTGGCAGCTCTGAATAACATCCCAGAGTGCAATCTGGTTTGAGGCCAGTATATGTAACCTGGAATCATAGTTTTTCTCTGGGCCGGCCTGGTAAAGATCACCCATGATTCTCCAAA
>CAYZLS010000334.1:0-2856 GCA_964479355.1 uncultured Wenzhouxiangellaceae bacterium
ATTGGCGAAAGACGCAAACCATCAACCTGATGGTCAGCCCGGTTATATTCGGGTGAGCCTGCCGCCAGCTATTCCATTCAACCACGGGCAACGGCAATGACTTGAGTTGGCTGCCCCGGGATTTACCAGCAATGGCGGTACCGGTTATCTGTTACCACAGGGATTCGGTTTGTCGGTCATACAGGATCAAGTCACTGTTATGCAGCAAGGACGATGTGCCAAACACCATCACCTGCCCATCCAGCCTGTTCTCAAATGCCAGTCCTGAACCGCACAGGGGACAGTAAGTAATGACTACCGGGTCGGAGCCAAACCTGTCATTTACGATTTCATGGTGGTCGAGAATGCGAATTGGATAGGCCCGCGTAACTCCGTGATATGTCAAAGCCAGTAACAGGTCATCATCACGCAGGTAATCAACTGAGCTCGCCTTGATAAAATCAGGCTGGTCAATAGACGGAATGCAATCGCGCGCTTTACAGGCCTGTAGCAATGAATCAAATGGCACGTCACTGTCGGCCTGGGTCAGTTTGAATACTTCAAGCAAGGCATCCGGTGAATAACCACGCGGGTTACCTGGCCGGCTGGTTTGAGCCCATGAGGAAATGCTGAGCGCAGAAACATACAGTAACAGCGCTAAAATATTTTGTTATTCATTGTTGCGCATCAGGAATTCACTCATTCGTTGGGGTGCGGCCCCGAAGCCACCGTTGCTCATGAACACTACATAATCACCCGGTTTTAGGTTGCCTTGTAGTTGCCGCAATAACTTATCTACCTGCGTAACTATACTGAAGCGCCCTTCCAGTTGAGCCAGTGTAGCCTGTGGATCCCAGTCGATGCCATCACCGGTCCTGAGCCAGACGTAGTCTGCTGCAATCAATGCGGAGCCCAGTTCATTTGCGTGCACACCGGCTCGCATCGTATTGCTGTAAGGTTCTAGTGCAACCAGGATGCGAGCGTTTCCGACGCTGTGGCGCATACCCTCAAGCGTCAGCCGGATAGCGGTGGGATGGTGGGCGAAATCATCGTAAACCCGGATATCATTTGCCTGGCAAATCAGTTCCATGCGCCGCTTCACGCCACTAAAAGAAGACAGCGCTTTAACCGCTTTCGCAGCCGGAATCTCAGCCGCAACTGCTGCTGCGATGGCCGCACAGGCATTCATGGCATTGTGGCTGCCGTTGTGCCGCCATTTCAGCGTGCCCAGCGATTGATCGTGATGCGTGAAGTGCAACTCACTGCCATCGGGTTTGACCATCTCTACCTGCCACTCTTGCTCACCAGTAAGTGAAAAGCGTTGCAATTCACTCCAGCAGCCCTCCCCCAGCACCCGCTCAAGATTGTGATCTGCACCATTGCTGATTATGGTGCCGTTGCCGGGCAAGGTGCGTATCAGGTGACGAAACTGGGTTTCTATGGCTGCCAGATCCAGAAAAATATCTGCGTGGTCGTATTCCAGGTTGTTCAGGATTGCAATTTGCGGGTGGTAGTGAATAAATTTGGAGCGTTTGTCAAAAAACGCGGTGTCATATTCATCTGCTTCGACCACGAAGTATTCGGCACCCTCGCGCGCTGAAACGTCGAAGTTTAACGGCATCCCACCGATCAGAAATCCCGGCTTTAGTCCAGCGCACTCCAGGATCCAAGCGATCATACTGGAAGTGGTGGTTTTTCCATGTGTGCCTGTAACCGCAATTACTTTACGCCCACGCAGGTAATTCTCTTCCAACCAGCATGGGCCGGAAGTGTAATTGAGCCCCTGGTTCAAAACATACTCAACCGCAGGATTACCCCGGCTCAGCATGTTACCAATGATGACCAGGTCGGGTGGCTCAAGCATGGGCTCTTCGCTATACCCTTCAAACAGGGCAATCCCTTCGTTGGCCAGCACCGTACTCATCGGTGGGTAGGTATGCTCATCAGCACCAGAGACATCGTGGCCGGCGCGTTTGGCCAGCAGTGCCACGCCGGCCATGAAAGTACCACAAGCCCCCAGAATATGAATCTTCATAAAAGCAACATTCTAATCAGCGCGTGATTTACTGCAAGCAGCAGCACCGTGATCAACATACCAATTGATACTGAAACGGATAAGGCATGGCGGTAAATATTGGCATCAACAAACAAACTCCAGACAAATACCGCAAACCAGAGCATGACCAAGGTTGATTGATTTTGAGCCGGATCCGATTGCGAAAGCAAGACCCAGATGATAGCGTTGAACAAGATACCCGCACCGGCTAGGGCACTGAGCGTCTGCGCAAACCGTTCCGCCTGGCGGCGCCAGTACAGCAAACCCACCAACACGGATATTTGCAGGGTCATAGCCACCAGGCTTTTACTTGCTGTATTGCTGTCTTGCAGTTGCTGACCCGTGAGGAGATTTTGCAACAGATAAGCTAGAACAAGGAAAATCGTCAAGAGCCATGATGAGGAAAGATCCTGCGGCCCACTGCGAAACCGTAACAGGTTTGCCAAGTTCATTAAGGTGGCTTTCATATCATCTCACGACCTAGACATAATGATTTGACCTGCCCAACCTCAAGTCGCGTGGATTAAGCTAGTGTAGTGTTGCATTCTGTTTGGAACTTAAGTGCCGATTGGCACGCACGACTTTTTCCAAGATGTCTTTTGCCGTGGCCGTCCAGATAAAGGGTTTGGGATTTTCATTGTGTTTGGCAACATAGCCCTCAATAGCCTCGATCAATTTCGGGACACTGTGAAATACCCCGCGACGTAGGCGCTCGGTGGTGATGTCTCGGAAGAAACGCTCAATCATGTTCAGCCACGATGCCGAAGTTGGCGTGAAGTGCATGTTGAATCGCGGGTGCTTCACCAGCCATTTCCGGACCT
>CAYZLS010000335.1:0-2846 GCA_964479355.1 uncultured Wenzhouxiangellaceae bacterium
AAAGAGATTGTTTCTATTGGCGATCGCGCGGCTTTTGGGAATTATGTCAGTTTGATTGCGGCGGCAGGGCCGAATGATTCAGTATTGAAAGATAATCCTGCGGTCAAAAGCATGTACATTAAAACGCTGCCGATTTCAATTGGTAAAGACGTGTGGGTTGGATCCGGGGTTACAGTATTGCCTGGAGTAACGATTGGCGATGGGGCGATTATTGGCGCCGGAGCCATTGTAAGATCCAATGTTCCTGCCCATTCGATTGTTGTAGGAAACACAAGTAATATCGTAACAAGACCACAATTTTTGGCTGATAGTGTCAAAAATTAGATGAAAAAGTATAATTAAAGAATTACGACAAGTTCCCCTCCCCACCAGGGGGAGGGAATTTTAGTCTTTAAATTAGAGTAAAAATTTTTGACAACACCTCTTGTCTGAGAAAGAGATTAATAATGGATAGAAGTGAAATCACCGAGATAATTTTAAAGTCGATTGATGATGTTAATGAAAAATTAACCGCGGAACAAAAGATTGATAACTCTGCCGATGCTGTGTGGATTAGTGAGGTTAGTAATTTAGATTCATTAAGTGTTACATTTTTAATCGTGTCATTGGAAAATAATTTTGAAGGAAAAGTCGCCATCCCCACAGATGAAATCATGTCCTATGAATCAAGCCCACTGAGGTCTATGCAAACATTGAGTGATTGCATAACGTCTATCTTTGAAGAAAATAAATAATGGAAAAATCAGGTTCACAAAATATCTTCCCCATTCTTGCCCCACAGGTTAATGTCAATGATGGCGAGGTAAAAATTGTTGAATGGTTGGTTGAACATGGCGTTCCTGTGAATGAAGGCGACAAAATTTGTGAAATTGAGACAACGAAAAGTGTTGTTGATGTTAACGCAGAACATTCAGGAATCTTGTACCACATCATGTCTGCGGATGACATTGCCGCGGTTGGCGATCGTATCGGGATGATTGGCGATACGTTGGAATCTATTGAACAAGATTTGGCAAAACAGGATAACTCGCCCGAAGAGAAACAACCAATGCGCGTGACACCAAAAGCACAAAAGTTAGCGTTAAAACACGGCGTAAGTCTGGAAGATATTTTAAAGGCTGGGGTAAAAGGCGCTATTAAGGAATCGGATGTTGTGCATTATTTGAAAAAGCATGCGATTGAAAAAGATGCGCTTCTGCCGACGGCATTATTGGCATTAGTCGAAGATAAAGGGGAGACATCAGATTTTAATGGTTACATGGCGCGCAATTTAAGAAGCGCTTCGGATAATGGATTGTTCACAACGATTGAAGCTCAACTGGATCTAACCGCCGTCAAAGATCAGATTCAACAGCATAAATCAAAAGGGAAAATAATCACACTGTTTCATATCCTGATGGCTGCTCTTGGCAAGACACTGTCAGATTTCGCGTTATTCAAAAATTTTCAGGTGAATCAACATGTGTTTGAATATCAATCAATTGATGTGGCGTTTATTGTTAAAACTTTTGATGATAAAATTTATTCGCCCGTTCTTCGACGGGTAGATACACTTGGCATTGATGATATTGCCAAGGCCTGCCAAACGTTGACATTAGAGGCGAACCGTCAGCAGTTAAAGTCAGAGCATTCAGGGGGTGCGTGTTTTACTGTTTCCTACATTCCGAATAATGTCATCACACGATTTGTGGCCTTGCCGGATCGGTACCAGTCCGCGATATTATCTATCTCAGGTGAGCATGATGTTTTGAAGAAAGTCGACAATGAAATTGTTAATGTCCCATGTACGTCATTAACATTAACCTATGATCACACTATTTTAGATGGATGGCATGCGGCGCAATTTTTAACGCGCTTAATAGAGCACACCGCATCAAATTATGGTAGTTAACCAAGATAACAAATCCTTCGTAACTTTACCGCTGTGTAATCGCAGTTCTTCTCTGGAAGATTTTTACAAACTTTTGTTTTCTATTCGAACATTTGAATTAACATTACTTGAGATGTTTGACAAAGGGTTATTGTCGGGCACAACGCATACATGCTTGGGGCAGGAAACATCTGCCGTCGGTGTTATGGCAGCGCTTGACTTAAGCAAAGACATTGTGTTTAGCAACCATCGGGGGCACGGGCACTTTTTGGCCTACTGCGGCGAAATTGAACGATTACTTTTAGAAGTCATGGGAAAATCCGACGGCGTTTGTGCCGGACGAGGCGGTAGTCAGCATCTGCATTTTCGTAATTTCTACTCTAATGGCATTCAGGGAAGCATTGTTCCTGTGGCTACAGGCATGGCCATGGCAGAGAAAAAGAAAGCAACCAAAGCGGTTACAGTTGTTTTTTTAGGAGACGGAACATTAGGCGAAGGTGTCATTTACGAATCAATGAACATCGCCGCGTTATGGAACCTTCCAATTTTATTTGTCATCGACAACAATGGCTACGCACAAAGCACACCCTGTAAATTACAGGTAGCTGGTTCAATCCCTAAACGCGCCGAGGCCTTTGGGATTGATTGCAAGGAAGTTAACGGCATTGACGTGCAAGAAGTTTGCGCGGCAGCATGTGGTTTAGTGGACACTATTCGTGAACAATGCCAGCCGCGATGTTTAATAATCAACTCTGTCAGAATGGGACCGCACAGTAAGGGTGATGATACACGCAGTGAAGAAGAGCTTGAAAAAGTAAGGAAGCGTGATCCATTAAAAAAAATAAGCACCATGATTGATCAGGAAATTAGAAATAAAATTGAAGATGAAGTTATTGCTATTGTGAAGAATCTTGCGAAATTTTGAATTAAAAAGTTGCAATGTTGCCCATCGTGGCAATTAGGCAACTTTGCTGAA
>CAYZLS010000336.1:0-2846 GCA_964479355.1 uncultured Wenzhouxiangellaceae bacterium
AGGATGGCCTGCGCTGCGAAGATGAATTTGTTAAGCACAAGGTGCTTGATGCCATTGGTGATCTGTATCTGCTTGGGCATAGTCTCATAGGCGCCTATTCAGGCTATAAATCGGGGCATGAACTGAATAATCAGTTGTTAAGGCAGTTGCTCAAACAGCCAGAATCCTGGCAGGAAGTTAGTTTCGATGACCAGGAAGACGCACCAATTTCTTATCTCCATCCCGCCCATTCTTTATGACTTGATATTGTTGACAGTCAGGTTCGTTCACCAAAATCCTATTATCAGTCCGGCACACAACGGCCGGCACTGGTCGGGTAGGGCCGTCCAGAGACCTTGAGCCGACAGGACGTCGGCGCCAGAGCGCTTTACAGGGACGTATGAGTGCCCGGTTAATCTCCATGAGCTTTACCGAGCACTCACAGCATGTCTCTGGCCGGCCCTACCTGACCAGTGCTTGTGTAACTGGGTTAATTATCGGTTCTCACGGGTGCTGATCTGATCAAACCATGCCTGGATTTCGGTATCGCCGCTGTCAGCAGCAAACCTGCCGAGGGCTTGTATCGCTGCCGTGGAAATGGGCCGTCGTTTGCGGGTCTTGACCTGGGGACGGTTAATGGGCGCGATTCTGACTTCAATACTTTCAATCCCGGGCTCACCTTCTTCCTTGAATGCCAGTAGCAGGGGTTGAGAAATTATCCGCAGACGGGTGGCGACTGCGGCGTTGGCGCAAGCCAGTATGAGCTTACCCCGACGTAGCTCAGCTACCTGGCAGTGACGGGATAAAGCAGGGTCAACCATGGCTACCAATTTTTCATCGAGGTGGTTTAATACCCGTGCGTGGTCGAGAAGCACGGTAAAATTATTACCGTGCGTCTTGCCACGGCTGTGCATTATTCTTTGCACACTGACAGGTTTGCTGTTCAATTTTCTTCAGCCCTTATCGTTCATGGTGGATAACTTATCTCCTCTAATCATGCTCAGCAAGGATTTTAGTCAAATCTTGTGAGTTATACATATCAGATGTGGGTTAAAATTACTTACATCATTAACAGGCTGCCCCCATCTGATTGGCGTGCTAGCATTAATTCATAATCAATTCGTAGTAAGCTGAGACCTCATGCTGAATACACTATTTACCAAAATATTTGGCAGTCGAAATGATCGTGTCGTAAAAAGACTGGGCCGGGTTGTTGACAAGGTTAACGCCTATGAGGACGCACTCAAAGCGCTCTCTGATGAACAACTAAAATCTAAAACCAGTGAATTCCGTCAGCGTTTTGCTGCCGGTGAAACTCTGGATGACTTGTTACCTGAAGCCTTTGCAGTGGTTCGTGAGGCCAGTGTCAGAACACTTGGCTTACGCCATTATGATGTTCAGTTGATCGGTGGTGTCGTGCTCCATGGTGGCATGATTTCAGAAATGAAAACCGGTGAAGGCAAAACCTTGATGGCCACGCTGGCAAGTTACCTCAACGCGCTGAGTGGCGGTGGTGTTCATATCGTTACGGTTAATGATTACCTTGCTGCTCGTGATGCCGACTGGATGCGGCCTATTTACCATGCGCTGGATATGCAGGTGGGTGTGGTGGTGCCGGAAATGACGCCTGAGGACAAACATGCCGCCTATGCCTGTGAGGTGGTGTATACCACCAATAATGAACTGGGCTTTGATTATTTGCGCGATAACATGGCCTTCACCCGAGAGCAAAAAGCTCAGCGTGATCATTCTTTTGCCATCGTAGATGAAGTTGATTCCATCTTGATCGATGAGGCTCGTACACCTCTGATTATTTCCGGCCCGGCTGAAGAGACCCCTCAGCTTTATGTCCGAATTAACCAACTTATTCCGAATCTGCAGCTGGCTGACACGCCGGAAGAGGGTTCTGAGGAAGTGCCGGACGGCGACTTCACCATTGATGAGAAGCAAAAGCAGGTTTACCTCACCGAAGATGGCATGGCCAAGGTGGAAGGACTGATGGTCAGTGGTGGTTTGATCAAGGCCGATGAAAGCCTGTATAACGCCCAGAATTTGAACCTCGTACACCACCTGAATGCGGGACTGCGCGCACATTATCTGTTCAGCAAGGATGTGGATTACATCATCAAGGATAATGAGGTAGTCATTGTTGATGAATTTACCGGCCGCACCCTGGCAGGAAGACGCTGGTCAGATGGATTGCACCAAGCTGTAGAGGCCAAGGAGGGTGTGCCGATTCAGCGTGAAAATCAGACTCTAGCGTCAATCACATTCCAGAATTACTTTCGTCTGTACGACAAACTGTCGGGTATGACCGGTACGGCAGATACCGAAGCGTATGAATTTCAGTCCATTTACGACCTCGAAGTTGTCGTTATCCCGACCCACATGCCCATGATTCGCATCGATAATGATGACCTGGTGTTCTTGAAAATGGACGCCAAGTATCAGGCCATTGTTGATGATATCGAGGACTGTTTTAAGCGCGGGCAACCTGTGTTGGTGGGTACAACCTCCATTGAGACCTCTGAACTGATTTCTGGGCTGTTGAAAAAACGCAAGATCAAACACGAGGTGCTCAATGCCAAACAGCACCAACGCGAGGCACAAATTGTCGCCCAGGCCGGACGTGCTGAAGCTATCACCATTGCAACCAATATGGCTGGGCGTGGAACCGACATTGTGTTGGGCGGTAACCTTGAAGTTGAGCTCGCGGAGTTGGGTAAGGGTGTGACTGACCAGGAAATTGAACAATACCGTGAGCAATGGCAGCTAAGACATAATGAAGTAATCGCAGCAGGTGGCCTGCACATCATCGGTACTGAACGGCATGAATCGCGGCGCATTGATAACCAGTTGCGCGGTCG
>CAYZLS010000337.1:0-2832 GCA_964479355.1 uncultured Wenzhouxiangellaceae bacterium
TCTGGCAGCGCATCTCGGCTGGAATTTTCTCGACAGTGGAGCGTTGTACCGATTAACGGCTATGTCGGCAATAGACAAGAAGGTATCGTTACAGGACGATGTTGCACTGGGCACGACTGCAGCGGAACTTGATATTCGCTTTGACACAACTGAAACTGAGCTTGTCACCTACTTAAATGGAAATGATGTCAGTGATCGGATGCGATATGAAAAAACCGGGATCGTGGCTTCCAGAATTGCAGCAAAAGCCGCTGTCAGGGCAGCGTTGGTAGAGCGGCAAAGGCAGTTTCGTCAACCGCCCGGACTAGTTGCTGATGGCAGGGATATGGGTACGGTTATTTTCCCGGCTGCAATTTTAAAGGTATTTCTCACAGCGAGAGCACAGATTCGTGCCCAACGCCGGCATAAGCAGTTGAAAGAAAATGGGGAAAGTGTTAACCTCTCGCGCCTTTTCAGGGGGATCAAAGCTCGTGATTTGCGTGACCAGTCGCGCAGTATCGCACCGCTTAGACCGGCCCAAGACGCGGTCATTATTGATTCGACTGATTTGAGTATTGATGAGGTCTTCGATAAAATTGTGGTATTAGTTTAAGTATGTGTTATAAGATATTGATATAAATATTATTTATGGTGCTATTTTTAAATGAATGGTGAATTATTAACTGGCGCGTGAGTGCCAAATCAAACCAGGTGGATATTCTGTATCGTACAGAAATATCTGTGAGATTAAACCCATGACTGAAAGTTTCGCTGAGTTATTCGAACAAAGCCTCGCTACACAAAGTCTGCGTCCAGGCACCATCATTACTGGCACAGTAGTTGAAATCAGGGATGACGCTGTCGTCGTCAATGCCGGACTCAAATCAGAGGGCATCGTGCCCATCTACCAGTTTCGCTCGCTTGACGGTGAGTTGGAAGTGCAAGTCGGAGACAGTGTAGAAGTATCATTGGAAGCGGTGGAAGATGGCTATGGGGAAACCCGTCTGTCGCGTGAAAAAGCCAAACGCGCGATGATCTGGAACAAGCTGGAAGGCGCTTTCGAAGGCGAAGAAATTGTCCAGGGCAAAATCAGCGGCAAAGTCAAAGGTGGTTTTACTGTCGATATCAACGATATTCGTGCCTTCCTGCCTGGGTCTTTAGTGGATGTACGCCCGGTGCGTGATCCGGCCTATCTTGAAGACAAGGAGCTGGATTTCAAGATCATCAAGCTGGACCGTAAGCGCAATAACGTCGTGGTTTCACGTCGCGCGGTAGTTGAACTTGAATTCAGCGCAGAGCGTGAACAACTACTCGAGCGCTTGGAAGAAGGTGTGATTGTCAAAGGCGTGGTCAAAAACCTCACCGATTACGGTGCATTTATTGACCTCGGTGGCATTGATGGCCTGTTACATATTACCGACATAGCCTGGAAGCGTGTTCGTCACCCCAGCGAAATAGTCAATGTAGGCGACGAACTGGATGTCCGGGTATTGCGTTTTGATCGTGAACGCAACCGTGTCTCGCTTGGCCTGAAACAACTGGGCGATGATCCGTGGAGTGATCTGGCACGTCGTTACCCGGTTGGTGCACGGCTGTTCGGGCAGGTTTCAAACATTACTGATTATGGTTGTTTTGTTGAAATCGAGGACGGTGTGGAAGGCCTCGTGCATATATCTGAAATGGATTGGACCAATAAAAACGTCAATCCAGCCAAGGTCGTTCAAACCGGTGACGAAATTGAAGTCATGGTACTTGAGATCGACGAAGAACGCCGGCGGATTTCATTGGGTATGAAACAATGCGTGGCCAATCCATGGGAAGCTTTTGCTGCGGCCCATAACAAGGGTGACCGCGTATCCGGCGCAATTAAGTCGATTACCGATTTCGGTATATTTATCGGCTTGAGCGGTGGTATCGATGGTTTGGTTCACCTGTCCGACATCACCTGGCTCACATCCGGAGAGGAATCTGTACGCAACTTCAACAAGGGTGAAGAAGTCGAAGCAGTGGTATTGGTAGTTGACCCAGAGCGTGAACGTATTTCACTGGGGTTCAAGCAACTGGATCAGGATCCGTTTGCGACCTTTATTGCAGAACATCCCCGTGGCAGTCAGGTCAAGGGCATTGTCAAAGAGGTGGACGAACGTGGTGCAGTGATCGAGCTAGTAGAAGGCGTTGAGGGTTATTTACGCGCTTCAGATATCAAGAAAGAGCGGGTAGAAGATGCCAGCAAAGAGCTCAAAGTTAGTGATGAGATTGAAGCCAAGTTTATCAGTCTTGATCGTAAGAGTCGTAGCCTGTCGTTGTCTATCCGTGCGCTGGAAGACGCAGAGTTGGCTGAAGTACTGGAGGAATATCACGATAAAAATGCCTCCAGTGGTATGACTTCACTCGGCAAATTGCTCAAGGAGCAACTCGACCAGGAAAGTTGATCTTCGCAGTGGGCAGCTCAAACAGAGCCGTCCGCTGTCTTTTGGGTTAACATGTGCATAAAATACAAAGCAGAGATTCCAATGACCAAATCAGAATTGATCGACCGCCTTGCAGAAGTACAGCAACATCTCGCTCATCTAGACGTTGAGCTTGGGGTTAAATCCATCCTTGAACAAATGAGCGCTTCATTGTCCGCCGGTGAACGAATCGAAATCAGGGGCTTCGGAAGTTTTTCCTTACACTACCGCGCACCAAGAATGGGGCGAAATCCAAAAAGTGGTGAAGCAGTTGCATTGTCCGGGAAGCATGTACCTCATTTCAAGCCTGGCAAAGCCTTGCGTGAGCGGGTGAATAATATCTCCTGATCAGAGCCCAGGATTGGTTGGTAGTGAAAAAAGCAGTCTTTATCCTGATCGCGGT
>CAYZLS010000338.1:0-240 GCA_964479355.1 uncultured Wenzhouxiangellaceae bacterium
CAGAATCGAAAACTGGTCCGGCTCAATGACACGGAGGTGCGGCGTGACCCGTTCGCACACACGGTGTTTGAGACACCCGAGCAATTCGATCCCACACCCCACCAGCAAAAGGCGCTGGATGCAGCCGTAGACAGCATGGATGCGCATCGATTTCAGCCACATCTGCTTCACGGGATAACAGGAAGCGGGAAGACCCTGGTCTATATTTGTGCGGTTAGGCACGCGCAGAAACGCAACAAG
>CAYZLS010000338.1:272-2817 GCA_964479355.1 uncultured Wenzhouxiangellaceae bacterium
TGTCCGATGGAGAACGGTTCGACGCCTGGCGCGATGTGAAAGAAGGTAGGCGAAACATCGTCATTGGCGCACGGTCCGCCATCTTCGCGCCGGTTCGGGATCTGGGCCTGATCGTTGTTGATGAGGAACACGACAGTTCCTACAAGCAGGCAGATCCTGCCCCCCGATACAATGCCCGTGACGTTGCCCTCGTCCGAGCGAAAATGAACGCGATCCCGGTCATTCTTGGCTCCGCAACACCCTCTTTGGAATCCTTCCACAACGTAAAGAAGAAGAAGTATGAGCTCCTGTCCCTCCCTGATCGAGTGGATTCCAGGTCTCTGCCAGGTGTCACACTCGTAAACATGAAGGAAGAGGGTGGCGGTATATTTTCAAACGTCTTGCGCAAAAAAATGAAGCACAGACTCGCCAAATCCGAGCGTATCATTCTCCTCCAGAACCGGCGAGGGTATGCGCCTTATGTACAATGCACCGATTGCGGCGCGTCCCTGGAGTGTCCGAATTGCCAGGTCACCTACACCTACCACGTGAAGGGTCGTCGCATCATCTGCCACTATTGCGCAGACAACTTGGCCGCCCCTACGCAATGCGAAAGCTGCGGTGGCGGACATTTGCAGTTGTTCGGCGTGGGCACGCAAAGGGTCGAAGAGTCCCTGGTGGATCAGTTTCCGGATTGTCGGGTCCTAAGGATGGATGTGGACACCACTCGGAAGAAGGGCGCCCACGACCGGATCCTGGAGTCTTTCCGAAAAGGCGAGGCGGACATTCTCCTGGGCACACAGATGGTCGCAAAAGGGCTCGACTTCCCGAGCGTCACGCTCGTAGGGGTGATCTCCGCCGATACCAGCATCCACCTGCCGGACTTCAGGGCGAGCGAGCGGACCTTCCAGTTGCTCACTCAGGTGAGCGGAAGAGCGGGCAGAGGCAAAAGTCCCGGTGAGGTGGTGGTGCAGACCTACCTGCCGGATTGCGAGGCCGTTCAATGTGCAAAAGAACACGATTTCCTGAAGTTTGCGGAGTTGGAATTGGAGGGAAGGCGTGTTCTCGATTACCCACCCTTCGGACGAATGGCACTCCTCCTGTTCAAGGGTAGAAATGAAAACGAAGTGGCCATGAAGGCGGGAACGTGCGCGGAAATCCTTCGTAGCGAGGCACCCAAGGGTTTGGAAGTGATGGGACCGGCACAGGCCCCGCTTGCACGCATACGAAACAGCTACCGGTGGCAGGTGATTCTCAAATCCGTATCCCCGCGCCTGCTAAGAGAAGGCACACAGACCGCCAGGCGTCATTTCGGCAGAAGGCGGGCAGCCGTTGCCCTCGACATAGACATCGACCCCGTCTCGATGTTGTGAGCCACAAGGACGCATTCCCATCGGTTGAACACATATGATATTTGACCGCATCAGAACGCTGGCCAAACACACTGCCGTTTATGGCATGGGCGATATTCTGGGCAAGGCCGTAGGCGTCCTCCTGGTGCCACTTTATGCCAGATTGCTGTCTACGACAGAGAATGGCGTCATTTCTCTCGCCTTTGCCTTCATCGGATTCAGTGCCGCCGTCTATTCCCTTGGACTAAATCCCGCATTAATACGTTTTCTCTCAGGAGACACGGAGCCGAAGGACAGCCAGGTCAAGTTCAGCACGGCCTACTGGACGATGATCGGATTCGGAGCGGTACTGTCAACGGGAATCTGGGAATACTCGGCAACGCTCGCCGGCGCCCTTCTCAACTCGGATGGCACGTCTTACGCCGACATTTTCCAGTTGATCGCTGCGATCGTCCTCCTGGACACCCTCAGCGAACCGTTGTTTACGCTTTGCCGAGCCCGGCAGAGATCCGGTCTATATGCCATCGTTCGATTCGTCCAGCACAGTATCCAGCTGGGCCTCACAATCTACCTTATTGCCGGATTGGGTTATGGTGTCCGCGCAATCTTCTGGACAAACGTTGTCAGCTCCGCCTTCGCCCTCATTGTACTCCTGCCGGTCGGCCTCCGTCAGCTCCGGCTTGTCTTCAAATTCTCATGTTTCAGGGAGTTGCTCCTTTTTGGTCTGCCCTTTGTCCCTTCAACAATCGCCCTTTTGGTCATCAATTTATCCGACCGATTCCTGCTCAAATTTTTCCTGGGTCTGGAGTCCGTGGGAACCTTTACGGTGGTGTATAAGATCTGCCTCCCCATGCTGTTGATTGTGCGTGTCTTCAGGACCGCCTGGGCCCCGGCTATCCTTACGATTCCAGACCGGCCCGAGTCACTGGAAGTCGTGCGAAGGGTGACGACCTACTTCGCCATGGGCGGTGCTTTTCTGTTCCTGTTGATTTCAACCTTTGGCAAGGAGTTTATTCTGCTGATCGCAGGCGCAGAATCCGCCAACTACCTGCCCGCGCGAGACATTATACCCCTCATCACGCTTGCATTTCTCTTCTCAGGTATCTACATTGTTCTCACGGCTGGTGTGTATGTGGAAGGTCGTTCCCGAGCATTGCCCGTAGTGGTAGGTGCGGGTGCCGTGATCAATTTCGGCATAAATCTGATCCTCATCC
>CAYZLS010000339.1:0-2813 GCA_964479355.1 uncultured Wenzhouxiangellaceae bacterium
CTGGATATGGCATTTTTGCGTCGTTACAGCCGCCAGAAATTGCTCAAAAACCCTGCATTACGTGGCAAGGATCTTGAAAACGCCGCGCGTGCCTGTGAAAAGCTTAAGCATATTCCGGTTTCAATGATGACGTTTCCAGAGGGAACGCGCTTTACCCCGGAAAAACGAGAGCAGCAGAACTCACCCTATAAACACCTTCTCAGGCCGCGCTACGGTGGCATTGGTCAGGTGCTGTATTCGTTTGATGGTGCGCTTGAAGCGCTGATCGATTTCACCATTATTTACCCCGATGGCACGCCCACGTTTTGGCAGTTCATCTCCGGCCAGGTTAGGAAAATAACGGTTGATGTTCAACTGCGGCCAATTGATGCTGGTTTGCACGGCAAGGATTTCCGTTCAGACCTGGTCGCCCGGAGTGAATTGAAAAACTGGTTATGCAATCGGTGGGCAGAGAAAGATCGACTCATCACGCAGCAACTTGCAAAAGGGACGGCTGAATAAAACAGGCGACCCGGAGGTCGCCTGTCCGTAACCTCGTACGCAACTAAACTCTGCATCACAGAAGAGGGGGGGGCTTTGATGAGGTTACATCTATAAGGTTAGGAGAAAAATCTTTTTTCTCAAGGCTTTATGTGAAAATATCGAAAGACCTTAATGCTTAGATTATAACTTCATATATTATTTAACTTTTTTAATGTCAAGCCGCTGTTGCATAATGGGGCTGGTGGTGGTGTATTGTAAAAACACTTTCTTATCAGGATTCAGGTATTTTTGCACCCCGTAGGCAGCCAACGCGGCCTCGTGAAAGCCGCTCAATATCAACTTTTTCTTACCCGGGTAGGTGTTGATATCGCCTTCCAGCTACGTAGCTTACGGGCACCCGGCGCAGCAGATTTTCATAACAAAAATATCCACTATCGCATTACAGAAACCAAGGAACTCGCGGGTAAAGATATTATCATCCTGGGATGCGGCGATTCAGCTCTGGACTGGGCTCTAGAGTTACACGACAAAGTTAATAGCCTGATGTTGATTCACCGCCGGATGGATTACCGCGCCCAACCCGGTTCGGTCAAAAAAATGAAGCAATTAGCCAGTGCCGGTGCACTGCGAGAATTTCACGGTATGGTGCGCGAAGTGCTTTCTGATGAGGGGAAGTTTCGTGGCCTGAAGGTAGCAGACCCTGAAGGTACCACCCATGAAATTGACGCTCAACAGATATACGTATTCTGGGGCTTATCGTCCAATCTTGGTCCTGTTGCGGACTGGGGCCTTGACATCGAAAAGCGTCAGATACGGGTTGATACAGAGCAATTTCAAACGGATGAGACAGGTATTTTTGCGGTCGGCGCCCAAGCTGGCTGCAATAATGATCGTCGCTGTATCAAACTGCGTACCCGTAGAGGTTGTGAGCGCAAATCGGTCATCCGACTTGCGCTCTAACTCCGTAACGGCCTGGTTCAGGTGGTATTGCGGCTCAAATGGTTTAATCTGCTCCTGTAGCCGGCCGAGCTCAAAAACCTGAAACAGGCCGGCTGGACCAGCGCCAATGATGACTACATCAGTTTGAATGGGCATAAGTTTTCCTTTAACGGTGGTTAACCCGAACATTTCACCAAGGCGAACCATAAAGGGTATAAAATTACCTCTGGAGGCGAAACTAATATATGCACGAGTCACGCAAAATTCAATTGCACCAAAGCTGGCTTGAACGACTGGAGGATGAATTTCATCAGGAGTACATGCATAAGCTGCGAGAGTTTTTACTGGCCCGGAAACGACACCGCGTGCGTATCTACCCGCCGGGAGAAAATATTTTCAATGCATTAAATTCAACCCCATTCGATGCGGTGCGTGTGGTTATTCTTGGGCAGGACCCCTATCACGGTCCCAGACAGGCACACGGCTTGTGTTTTTCAGTCCTGCCGGGTGTCAGGATACCCCCCTCTTTAGGCAATATATATCGGGAGATACAATCAGACCTTGGTATTGAACTGCCCCACAGTGGTTACCTGCAAGCATGGGCAGCGCAGGGGGTATTATTACTCAACTCCGTACTGACTGTTGAGCACGGACAGGCAGGCTCTCACCAGGGCAAAGGTTGGGAGCTGTTCACCGATGCGATTGTAAGATTGCTTAATGTTGAGCGGGAAGGCCTAGTCTTTATGCTATGGGGCAGTTATGCAAAGAAGAAGGGCGCCGGCATTGATGTTAGCAAACATCGGGTGCTGCAGGCACCACACCCTTCGCCGTTGTCCGCGCACCGTGGTTTCTTGGGCTGTGAACATTTCTCTAAAGCCAATGCCTATTTACAACAGCGGCAACAGCCACCCATTGACTGGTCTCTGTCGTAGCTGGACACCTTAAAAAAAGCGATGACCGGCAGCGAAAGTTTCGGGCTATGAAAATATTTGCTGACCAGTCATCACTCCTGTGCATTCAAAAAAACGTCTGCTTTACAAGTGGTCAGCCTGTAAAAATAGGCAAAGGTTTATTTGAATATACAACTTTTTACCAGTCGTAGCCGCGTCTACGCCGGTAGGGCCTGTAGCGGGCTGGCGGGTTGTAGAGAGCAGCATCAATGATTGACCATAGGTGAATGGCCCAACCCAGCAATATAACCCACAGTACGACGGATATAACGAACATGAAGCCGGCCAGCAACCAGCGTCCCTGTAATAGCTGACCGAGTCCTGGAATAAAAAAACTGCATAAGGCTGCAATGACATTGCCTGCTGATCCCCGACCCATTTTTATCCCTTGTGATTTTGCTGTGACACCTAGTGTTATGCGGGTTTCATGCCAAGGCTGAT
>CAYZLS010000340.1:0-2806 GCA_964479355.1 uncultured Wenzhouxiangellaceae bacterium
GCATAGATAGCGGCATATTTACCCACTTCCACAGGCCGTGAGAGGATGTCAGAGGACATGTCCGCCACCAACGACAGCCTGGACTGTGGTGGTTGCTGAAACTGCACACCTGAAATAGTCTCGTTACTCACATAGTGTAAATAAGCGTACCTGTCGCTGTACTCCCATGCAGATTCCATGGGAATTGATTTGAAGCCAGAGCCTTCACTACTGGCCACCAACTGAGCCAGATCCAGTCGCTGGGCGATGCTGAAAGCTTTCTTGCTCCAACTGCCATGAACAATATAGGCACCTGGCCGGTCTTTCGTGGCCAGATTCAGAGGAACCTGCGCAAATTGGGTTGTGGCCCCGCCGGCAAGAAACAAAAGCGCGTAATCATCACTCACAGCTAACAAGCGTCGGAGACAGGCCTCCGTATGATCTGCAAGCTCATCATAGGCAGCGCTGCGATGACTGATCTCCATGACCGACATTCCCAAGCCACGGTAATCGAGCAGTTCATCACGAGCCTTCTCCAGCACCTCCAAGGGTAAAGTTGCCGGCCCAGCACAAAAATTAAAGATACGCGTCATAACATCAGACCCTGTTTCAAACTCATTTATTTTTCCAGCCATGATACGGTCTGGCGGACTCATCTGCCACTGATAAGCGGCAATGCGCCGCTCTGTGTGTGCCTCACATTTGTTGTTTTGCAAGCCTGGCCTGATCAGAGCGTCTGTGCTGCAAATCCTGCAGGTACTCAGATTCAACACCGGTGACATACTCACCAGAAAAACAGGAAGTATCGAAACGCGTCATGCGCTCATTCCCCTCCTTGCAGGCGTCTACCAGGTCTTCCAGTGCCTGATAAATTAATCGGTCTGCACCCAGTTCCTGTTCAATTTGTTTTTGGTCACGCCCATTCGCGATCAACTCAGACGCCGCCGGCATGTCAATGCCATAAATATTCGGGTACCTCACAGGCGGAGATGCCGAGGCAAAATAGACTTTTCGGGCACCCGCCTCCCGTGCCATCTGAATAATCTGTCGCGAGGTTGTACCCCTGACAATAGAATCATCTACCAGCAATACATTTTTGTTGCGAAATTCCAGTTCGATGGCATTCAGTTTCTGCCTGACAGAACGATTACGCAACGCCTGACCGGGCATGATGAAGGTGCGGCCTATATATCGATTCTTGATAAACCCTTCGCGGTACTTAACCTGCAGAGCATAAGCCAGTGGCAAGGCTGCGGTGCGGCTGGTATCCGGCACGGGAATGACCACATCGATATCATGCTCCGACCATTCTCTCAATATCTTCCGCGCCAGTGCCTCGCCCATGCGTAGGCGGGCCTTGTAGACCGAAATATCATCCAGCATGGAATCGGGCCGGGCAAAGTAAACATATTCAAAAATACACGGGCTGGCGGCTTCAGCGAGGGTACTTGTATGCGTATGTAGTTGCCCGTCAAGACTTATAAATATGGCCTCACCGGGTTTCAAATCACGCTTCAATGTGAACCCTAACACATCCAGTGCGACACTTTCAGATGCAATGGCATATTCCCGCCCCAGGTCGGTGTCCTTATATCCCAGCACTGCAGGACGAATACCATGCGGGTCCCGGAATCCCAGCACTCCCTTGCCGGCTATCAGTGCAATAACGGAATAAGCCCCCTTGCAGCGCTGGTGCAAACCATCAACCGCGCTAAAAATATCCCCGGGTTGCATGCTGGCTAAGCCCGGGTTTTGCAATTCATGGGCAAAAACGTTCAGCAGTACTTCTGAATCAGATTCGGTATTGAGGTGGCGGCGATCACCGTCAAATAATTCTTTTTTGAGGCTGGCGGCGTTGATGAGATTGCCGTTATGCCCCAGCACGATGCCATAGGGAGAATTGACATAAAACGGTTGGGATTCATCCTGCTCATCACCGCCTGCTGTCGGGTATCGGACATGGCCAATGCCTGCTAATCCGTGCAATTTTTCCAACTCCGGTAGCGTGAACACATCCCTGACCAAGCCATTACCCTTGGACAGGTGGATGCGCTGCCCATCGAGGGTAGCAATTCCTGCTGCATCCTGCCCCCGGTGTTGCAAAATGGTCAGGGCATCATAGATAGCGGGCATAACAGCCCGCTTACCCACAACACCAATTATTCCACACATACGAGTTAGGCCTTTAATTCCAGGTGTTCAAGGATGTAATCCGGCAAAAATTGCGCTGTCCTCTCAACCAGGGGCAACAGACCTTGTATCGTGCGCGAACTTTGCCACCAAAGGTTCTGTGGCACGGGTGTCAAACCGAGCACCAGCAACAGGCCCAGCACCAGCAGCAAGCCTCTGGCAGCACCGAATATCCCACCCAGCAGTCGGTCCGTGCCACTAAGGCCGGTCTTTTCCACCAGTTTGCCGGTCAGGAAAGTCAACAGCCCCCCTATTACCAACACTGCAAGAAACAAGCCGGAAAAAGCCAGTGCAGTACGTGCAGATGGCAACTCAATATGATTCTCAAGCTGTAGCGCCAGCGCCCCGGAATATTGAAAGGCTGCCAGGAAGGCCACAATCCAGACCGCAAGTGAAAATGCCTCTTTAATAAACCCCCTAAAAACACCCACTATCAATGAGACGGCGACAATCCCCAATACGGCATAATCTACATATTCCATACTCTGTACCTACTCCCGGGTCATCACAAAACCATCAAGATTTCGCTCACGCTTGACTTTACGGACCATTTCAACCGCGTTGCCACGATCGATCTCCGGACCGATGAGCACTTTATAGACAACACCATTGGCAGCGCTCACTTTTTCAAAAAAAG
>CAYZLS010000341.1:0-2802 GCA_964479355.1 uncultured Wenzhouxiangellaceae bacterium
GACCTGCCTCTAAATAAACTCTCAGGCCTAATTACAGAAAGAATGTTGCACTACCCAAATAAGTGTCAAAACAATGCGTTGAAATGGATTCTGGTTCATTGTGAACAGTGATTTCGGGAATCTGAACACTGATTCTGGAAAAACCAGAAAAGTGTTCAAATAGAACCAGAATCGCCGTTCATATTAAACCGGAATAGGTGTTCAGATTGAACCAGAATCAGTGTTCAGATTCGCCGGAATACGCAGGGCCAAAATGGAAAATGGATATGCAGGAACAAACAACAAAATTTGTACGCGTTTGGGATCCGTTTGTACGCATAGGGCACTGGACGCTGGTGGCCAGTTTTTTTATTGCTTACTTTACTGAAGATGAATGGCTAACCACCCATGTTTGGGCTGGTTATATTTTGGGCGCAGTCATACTGTTCAGGCTCGTCTGGGGGCTTATTGGTACTAGGCATGCACGCTTTAATGATTTTTTAAAATCACCAGAAACCATTACCAGTTACCTAAAAAGCTTGCGCCGGGGACCGGTTCAGCATTATGTGGGTCACAATCCGGCCGGTGGAATCATGATAGTTCTAATGCTCATCTGTCTGAGCATTACGGTTTACACCGGGCTCGAACTTTACGCGATTGAGGAAAACGCGGGACCATTTGCAAGCTTGGATCAATCTGTCAATGATGCAGGAGAGGCTAATTCAAAAGACCACGAAGTCGCCCATCAAACCATTTACCATGATGGGGTATACCCTTCTGATGCCGAGGAATTTTGGGAAGAATTGCATGAGCTTTTTGCAAATTTAACTTTGCTGCTGATCATTTTGCATGTTTCCGGCGTGGTGGTTTCCAGCCGTCTTCATGGCGAAAATCTTGTCAAAGCCATGTTAACCGGCAACAAATTACGCCGCTAACTCAACCTGCGCGATTGGCCCACCTACTCCATTGGTGGGTAAAATGTTCGGGCTAAAGCAAATGCCGTAAATCGGGCAGGTATTTTTCCAACGAGCCTGTATTAAATACCACGACCTGGTTGCCGGCTACTATCAGTCCATCCTCGAGCAGGCGAGGCAGTGCGACCAGACAAGCTGCACCTTCCGGGCAGATCCACCAGTGCTTTTCTTTCAAGACCTGGCTGAGTGTGCTGTGGATATCCTTGTCGTCCACCGCGATCGCGGCACCACCTGATTGCCGGATTATCTCCAGCACTTTGAAATGACCAACGCCACTCGAGACATTAACACCATAGGCTAGTGTATCACCTGGCTCTGCCGGAGTGGTATCGGTAGCACCTGTTTCAAAAGCAGTTACCACGGGTTGTGTGGCGGCACTTTGTACGCAGATTACTTTGGGGCGGAAACTATCGATCATGCCCAGACATTCCAGCTCAGCCCAGGCTTTCCACATTCCCAGTACTCCGGTGCCACCGCCGGTGGGATAAATCACCACGTCTGGCAGGCGCCATGGGTCATCGGCCTGTTTAGGTTCTGCAAGCTCCAGCCCCATGGTTTTCTTACCATCGATACGCCAGCCAGGCTCCTCAAAAGTCGCCACACTGAAATAGTCTTTATCCAGCCATTTTTCTTTTAACAATGCACCGGCTTCACGGATCGTGCCGGAGACCAACTCCAGTCTGAACTTTTCTGATTGATTGGCCAGCGCGGCCATCCGGCCGAGTATCGGCATAGGTGTGTTGTCCGGCATGGCAACGACGGCTTCCATACCGGCGGCCTGTACATATTCACACAGGGAATCACCTGCATTGCCCTGGGTTGGAACGGCCAGCTTGCTAATTCCAGCTTTGTGCGCCATGGAGATGGTCATGGCCATGCCGCGGTCCTTAAAACTCTGTGTCGGGTTAGCGCCAAAGCCTGCGTGTGACCGGCCTTCGTCCTTCATAGCCAATGAAAAGCCAAGCTTTTGCACTAGCACATGATCGTTGTAGCACAGCAATGGCGTATGGCCCTCGCCGAGATTGAAGATGTGTGGTTGATCCTCCGGGTTGTTGATATCCAGTGGCAGCAGACCACCAAAACGCCACATGTTTTTGCGCTCAGGCCGGTACCAGGCTTGCTCGGGTTGCTCCGCCTGTAGGCGCTCCAGATCCAGGATAATTTCAACCGGGCGTTGATCTGCCTGGCACAGGTTCATCATGTGGTCGGCTGGGTATTGGGCGCCGCAACTGGTGCACTGCAGATGTGATATGAGGCTCATAGGGAATGAATACCAAACAATTAAAAGTAGTTCGCACCGGACGTACTACGTACTGGGTAATCATCCTTGACTAAAGGCCCTTAAAAGCAGAAAAGGCCCACTTGGGGAACAAGCAAGGTATTGACGTCCGATGCGAACTCAGAGGTTATCAATAATGGCAATAAAATAAAACCTGATTATTGAGATTATTTCAGTGTACTAAACATGTTCTCTATTTTAGTTATGGTTAAGGGATGGTATTTTAAGCTTGCCTGTTTGAATAATTCACGTGCTAAATCAGCATCTTCACCGTTTTCTGCCAAGGCCTTATACACGGGTTGGACTAGGCGTGTTCGTCCATAGCGGTTCAGGTGCGCTTGCAGGGGTTCGTAAGCGGGTGAGTGTTGGCGCAGCGCAACCTGAATAAACCACGCGCGGCCAATTTCAGCATTGCGTGTCGCACTGAAATTGAACGCAGCATCAAGCTCGTTCAATTTTGCATGACTTAGTTCGGATGGCAGATTATTGATGAAATATACGGCGGCCTGGGGGCTCCACTCCGACATCGGTATGCCATCAACAGCAATCTCACCCAGTGCCCAGGATTTG
>CAYZLS010000342.1:0-2802 GCA_964479355.1 uncultured Wenzhouxiangellaceae bacterium
CCTTGTCAAAATGCTCATGGGTTGGAGTTTCAATGGATGCTGGCAGTCCTGAAACATTAAAAAAAATTAAAGGAGTAGACATGTTTGATAAGATCATTAATAATATCAAATTATTAGTTGATTATAGCAAAGAAAATAACACTTTGCTTTCTGGACCTGAACAGAGCAAAGGAGTAAGCTATAAATATTTATTAGATCCTTCAAATATCCATGAGATATACAAATCAGCTAGATTAGCAAAAGAAATTGGCTGCAGGAATTTTCATATGAGGCCTGTTGGAATTCCATGGGATAAACTTACAGGAAATGATTCTAGTCCTTTTGGTAAAGAATCTATACAAGAATTTAGAGAACAAGTAGAAAAAGCAAGAGAATTAGAGGATGAAAACTTTGGTGTTTTTGGAGTAACACACAAATTTGATGATAAGTTTGGTGTTTTTAATAATTTTGAAACATGTTATGCTATTTTTATGACAGGTGTTTTTATGCCTCCTTCAGATGATAAAGGAAAGCTTAATTTTGGTTTATGCTGTGATAGAAGGGGAGATGATAATTTAACTATAAAGAATATAACAGATCTGTCAACTATAACTAAATTCTGGGGAAGTAATAAACATTGGGAAATGTTTGACAAAATCATGGTAAGCAAATGCCCAAGATGTACTTATAGACCTCATAATGAGATCTATCACCATGTTGTCTTAAAAGACAATATGAGCTATGATTTTATATGATCTTATTTCTTTAATATTGAATATACTTTTGGAAAATACTTCTTTAAAAGTATTCCAATCTGACCTATCCAAAAATCGCATCTCTCAAAAATACGCTTTGGGTAAGTATAATCATTGTTTATAAGGAATTTCTCACCATCACATAATTCATAAGCCAATCGAGAAAAACCACCTATTGTAGGGAGGAAAAATTTTGAGGATACTAAATAACAAAAATCTTCATCTGCTGTTATGGATATGGTTTTTACAGGGATTCCCTTCCTCTCAAAGAAGTTTTTAAACAATTCAAATCTCTCAATGCTTCTTTTTTGGCCATCCTCTGCTGTGGTCCTATAATGGAATATGCTTACAATTGAAACCTTTTTAATTTTATGTTTTTCAAATTGTATTTTTTCTAATCCTTTAATTATCATATTATCACTTTCATCGCAATTATACCATTTTGGACACCATTCACTCTCTTCTTTGTTAAATTTGTCTCCTAGTCTTAGATGAATTACTAACTCGTCATCGTCAGGGATTGCATAATTTTTTGTTTTAATATGTTCATACACAATAGTTTTAAATGTATCATGGTCAAGATCTTTTTTCTTTCTTTTTAAATAATCATAAAGGAAGGTGCCTTTATACTTTTTCATTTTTAATATACTTCTTACTCCTTTCATGTAATTACTCCACTGGTAAAAAACATCACCAATCCTATAAATATCATGTAATTCTTTTTTAATTTTCATTTTTTTATCATACTAGTTATTAACCCAACTCTCCATGAAACTTCTGACACTAAAATAAAGAATGCTTCTCCAAATGGTTTTTTCAGAAATTGAAAAGCTGTCCAGAAAGGAAACAAGATAAGATTCCAGATAGAGACACTTTGTGTCATTGTCTCTTTTTTCATATTATGATATTTCTTATGCTTATCAAATATTGTCTTAGTCCAGCATGCTCTATCAAAATTATTCATTATAAATTTTTTAAAAGAAGTCTTATGATAATGTGACACCTTTATTGAAGGTATAAACCGTATCTTTGCTACCCGTTTAAGTCTCATATAAAGGTCAAAATCTTCAAAATTATTCAATCTAGAATCAAACATCATCTTTTTCATAAGTGAAGCTCTTATCGCAAAATTCTTTGTGTCGACATGATTTAGATAATTACCATAAAGATTTTGTTTTATATAGTTCCAGTTCGCTTTTTGGATATTCCTTGTCCAATAGTTTTTGATAATATCCTGTTCAAAACCCATAACAACAGATTCCTCTCCAGAGATTATAGGTTCTGTAAGTTTTTCAATCCAATCTTCTGAAACAATACAATCTGAATCCGTCATTGCTATTATGCTTCCTTTTGCTTCAATCACATATCTATTTCTAGCATGACCTCTTCCCCTCTTTGGTTCAAAGAAATACTTTATTTTTTTACTTTTTTCTTGAAATTCTTTGATTATTTCCTTAGTTTTATCAGTAGAATTATTGTCAACAACAATAACTTCATAATTCTTATAAGTTTGATTCAAGACAGAACTCAAACAATGTCTTAATGTTCTCTGCCCATTATATACGGGTATTGTTACTGAAACTTTTGGGTTTTTCATCTTAATGTTCCCATTCTTTAATTTCATATCCTAAAAATTTAAACAGTCTTTCATTATAAGGTTTATAAAGCTCATAAAGCATCTTTTCTGTCTCTTTTTTCATAGGTTCTTTGTATTTTCTTTTGTGGATATTTTTTTCAAAATTTAATTTAACTCTTTTAACACCTAAAAAATCAAAAAGTTTGTCATAAGTTCCTTGCATATCTTCTCTCATATGCTCTGAGATGATTATATGCAGCTGATCTCTTGGATAATATTTCAAAAGGCTTTCAATTTGGTTAATATAAAGTCCTCTATTAACAAATCCTTTTTCAAAATCATTTTTTATTCCTGCATCAATATTTTCTGCAAATGTTCCGTAAGGTTTTTGGCACCAGTCAATGTTTTTTGGAAGATTCTGTTTCATATGATTAAAAGCTGAGTAAGCTCTTGTTACAGGATCTCTTAATACTAAAATAAGTTTTGCCTTTG
>CAYZLS010000343.1:0-2794 GCA_964479355.1 uncultured Wenzhouxiangellaceae bacterium
TTCAATCGATCCTGTCGAGCCACTATCCTGATCACATCGGTTCAGAAAACGACGCCCGTATCAGGCAAGCATTAAATATTCAACTCCCCAAGGAGTTAATGCACCCCTGAGTGCGATCGAAGATTTGACGTCCCTTGGCGTGTAACAAGATGAAGGCTTGTTAATGGGCGCGGCTAATCTTCAGATTCGTAATCTTCCAGTTCCTGCAGAACATTTTGTATCTTCGCATAATCTTCGGGTCCGAACGCGGTCATCGTCTCTGTTACGATGGCGCCCAGTCTTCCAATCTCGACAAGTGTCTGTGCCATTCCGGCTGCCGTTTCAGCTTCAAAAATCATGATAAAATCGTAGGAACCAAGCGTCAGGAAATAGTCTCGTCTTGTAACACCATTCCGCGCCATGATCTCCGATACTAGTTCGCCACGTTTCAAAGACTTGTGGATTTCTTCTCGACCGGTTCCGGTCAGTTTGATGAGAGAAATGTATGTCTGCATGTCAATTTATCTCGAGTCAATTTATCTCGAGTTATAAGCCAGCAAAAGAAATGGGGGGCACCGTTACCGCTGCCCCCCGGTTGTGGCAAGTGATTGAGATCATCAATCACGTCTGTTCAGCAGGGAGGATAGTTAGGCGAACCATACCCGGTCAATCGCGCGTGACCCGCTAAAGTCATTCGCGGAGTCTGCCACAAAACCATTAATCTTGGTGTCATGGGCATCGATCAAATCAGCAAAGGCGAAAATAATTGATCCCCCCCTGCCGTTCAGGATTTCCTGGGCGTCCCAGTACATCTGCTTGCGTTTGGCCAAGTCAGCTTCCCCGCGTGCCGCATCAATCAACTGATCAAACTTGGCATCCGAGAAACGAGCTTCATTGTACTTGGCTGACGAGTGATAAGCATAGGAGAGAATCATGTCAGCCGTAGGACGAGGGCTCCAGTAGGACATGAAGAAGGCCTTTTTCATCCAAATTTTTGACCAATATCCATCAGCAGGCACTCTTTTAATGTCAATTGAGAGTCCTTCGACCTTATCGCCAGATTCCTTGAAAAGCTGAGCCGTATCCAATGCCTCAGCACCTGCACCCGGTCCGGCGAAGAGCTCGACACTAAGATTGTCCAATCCCGATTTCTTAAGATGATGTGCCGCTTTATCAGGGTCATATGCCGTCTGTGGCAACTCCGAATGGAAGAACGGATCGCCAGAGGAAACGGGATGATCGTTCCCCAAGCTGCCATATCCCGAGAAGGCGTTCTTCAATACCAGTTCTCGATCAATTGCGTACTTAAGCGCGAGTCTGACGTCGTTATTGTCGAAAGGCGCAGTAGTGCAAGTCATCGCCATAGTGTGATGCTTCTTCCCGACAGACACCACAACATTGACATTTGACCAATCGTCGAGCAACTTAGCTGCTTTCCGATCGACGTTATTGATCGCGTGAACTTGGCCACTAGTTAGCGCAGAAACGCGTGCCGTAGCGTCGTTGATGACCGTCAATTCATATGAGTCTACATGTGCGCGGCCCTCTTTGAAGTAGTTGGGATTGCGTTCGCCCGACGCAGATACGCCCAGCTCGATATTGGAAAGCTTGTAGCCACCACATCCCACAGGATTGGCCCAGTCAGTGAACCCATCCTGGTAAATGCAAAGTTTGTAATCATTGAAGTAGTAGGCAAAGTCTGCATTAGGGGATGTTAATGAGATTCGGACACGATTCTTTCCATCAGCTTTCATTGAATCGACGCCAGAGAATAGTGCTTTTACAGGCGATTTGGTGTCCTCGCCCAAGTGCCGCCCAATTGAGTAGATCACATCGTCAGCGTCAAGAGATTTCCCGTCATGGAATTCCACGCCCTTGCGAATATCCAAAATCCATTCGGCCGCATCCTTACCGGTCTCGATGTTTTCCAGAAGTGAGCCTTTTAATTGACCATCGCTTTGCAATTCGACCAATGTGTCATATGTCGCGAGGTTGATGTTCCGCATCACCTGATCGACTGCGAGTATTGGGTCCATCGAGTCGGTCGTGCTGCCGCCGTCCATGCCAATCTTGAATGTTCCGCCTTTGTTCGGCGTCGAGGCGCCTGCTTTGAAGGGTGCGCCAAATGTTCCTGCTACACCGGCAGCAGCCAATCCTTTGACAAATGTGCGCCGTGATAGGTTGCTTTTCATATTGCTACTGTGGTCTGTCTTGGACATTTTCCTCTCCCGTCATTTGCTAGTCTATTAGTAATGTTAACCTCCCTCATGATAGGAGGGCTATTCTTGGCAGAACAATTTGATAATTCTCAGGCAACTATTGCCTTTTTGGAATAGGAGAACAATTCTGGGTAGAACAATTTGATAGTTCTCAGGCAACTATTGCCTTTTTGGAAATGTCTCGGTGACGGTATCTAGTCGAATTCGATTGATGCAATCGAGGCGACAGGTTCGAGAAAGAGCCGGTACTTTTCATGAAGTCGCTCATCGGTTTCGACATTGATGTGGGTTGGAAAATGAGAATTAAGTCTGTCTTCAACGAATTTTTGTGCATTTTCCACCATACTTGGAGTGCCCGATTCAGTCCAGTCGTTAAGACTGCTCCTGTCTGAGACCTCAGGATAAAAGAAATCACCTTTCATCCGGGCCAATGTCTCTGTATGCCCGAGATAGTGGCCGGGACCATCAAGGCAAATTTTCCTTATCGTGTCGACGGCGAGTTCATGATGCGAGATGTCAAAGCCTTTGACTGTCCGGAGCGCCGCGCCGATTATTTCATTGTCGATAACAAGCTCGGCGTGACTGCATCCTAATCC
>CAYZLS010000344.1:0-2788 GCA_964479355.1 uncultured Wenzhouxiangellaceae bacterium
TGATATCACTCACCGGCATAATATTTCAGGTGTGCCGGTGGTTGACAGTAACGAGTTAGTGGGTATTGTCACCTCCCGGGATATGCGGTTTGAGCGCCAACTGGACGATCCGGTGCGAAACATCATGACGGCTAAACAGGACCTGATAACCGTCAACGAAAACGCCAGCCAGGACGAAGTTTTGCAATTGCTCCACCGCCACCGCATCGAGAAAGTGCTGGTGGTTAACTCAGATTTTGAATTGCGGGGTTTGATAACCGTCAAAGATATCCAGAAGTCATCGGATTTCCCCAATGCCGCTAAAGATCCCCGGGAGCGCTTACTGGTGGCCGCTGCCGTGGGTGTAGGTGGTGACACCGAGGCACGTATTGCAGCGTTGGTAGAGGCCAATGTGGACGTGGTAATCGTGGATACTGCCCACGGTTATACCTCTGGTGTACTTGAACAGGTCAAGTGGGTCAAACGGCAGTTTCCAGAGGTGCAGGTTATTGGTGGCAATGTGACCACCGAAGAGGGTGCTTTGGCTCTGGTTAAGGCGGGTGTAGACGCGGTTAAAATTGGCCAGGGTCCGGGCTCAATATGTACCACCCGGATGGTTGCTGGTGTTGGTGTGCCGCAGATAACGGCGATCAGCAATGTTGCCACCGCGTTGCGTAAAAAGGGTGTGCCCTGTATTGCTGACGGGGGTGTCCGTTTCTCCGGTGATGTTGCCAAAGCCATCGCGGCAGGTGCATGGACAGTCATGATTGGCGGGCTGTTTGCCGGCACCGAGGAAGCACCGGGCGAAGTCGAGCTATTTCAGGGTCGCTCGTATAAAACCTACCGTGGCATGGGCTCTTTGGGTGCCATGGCAGAAGGCTCAAAAGATCGTTATTTTCAGATGGATGTTGCAGCAGACAAGTTGGTGCCAGAAGGCATTGAAGGTCGGGTTCCTTACAAAGGCTCATTGTCCGGCGTGATCCATCAGTTGGTCGGCGGTCTGCGTTCATCCATGGGTTATATGGGTTGCGAGAGCATTGAGCGATTCCGCAAGGAAGCAAGTTTTGTCCGGATCACCAACGCTGGCGTGCGTGAGAGTCATGCCCACGATGTACAGATCACTAAAGAAGCCCCCAATTACAAATTGGGTTAACGCGGTCCATCTATGCCAAATGACATTCACCAGCATCGCATCCTGATACTGGATTTTGGTTCCCAATATACGCAACTGATTGCGCGCCGCATCCGCGAGATCGGGGTGTACTGTGAAATCTGGCCTTGGGATGTAAGCGGCGAAGAAATCTCAGAGTTCAGCCCCAGCGGTATTGTTTTGTCCGGCGGACCGGAATCAGCAAGCAGTCGAAAAGGACCCAAAGCTCCTGCCATTGTATTTGAGCTGGAAGTGCCGGTGCTTGGTATTTGTTATGGCTTGCACACTATGGCGGCACAACTCGGCGGCGAGGTGGAGCCATCTGAGGAAAAAGAGTTTGGTTATGCCAAAGTTGATTTGCTTTGTGCTTCAGCGTTGTTCGATGGGATTGCCGACGACCGCAACGAGGAGGGAACTGACCAGCTCGATGTGTGGATGAGTCATGGTGACAAGCTTGTTAAGCTGCCTCCAGGATTTGAACGGGTTGCGAGTACTACGGCAGCACCGGTGAGCGCCATGGCAGATGAGAAGCGCCGCTTTTATGCTGTCCAGTTTCACCCGGAGGTAACGCACACCAAGAGCGGCAAGCAAATTCTGCAACGATTTGTACTTGACATTTGTGCCTGCGAAGCACGCTGGACTGCGGCTAGTATCATTGCAGATGCTATTGCTCAGGTACGCCGCAATGTCGGCACTGAGCATGTTCTGCTGGGCCTTTCCGGTGGGGTGGATTCCAGTGTGGTTGCGGCTCTGTTGCACAATGCCATTGGCGACCAGCTGACCTGTATTTTCGTTGATACTGGTCTGCTGCGGTACCAGGAAGGGGACCAGGTGATGGCAACTTTTGCCCGGCACATGGGCTTGCATGTCATACGTGTTGATGCAGGCGATCGATTTCTTGCCGGTCTTAAAGGGATTGAAGACTCCGAGGAAAAACGCAAAGTCATCGGTAAGCTGTTTATCGATATTTTCGAGGAACAGGCGCAGACCTGCGCAAAGTCTGCCAAACACATCAACTGGTTGGCACAAGGCACCATCTATCCTGATGTGATCGAGTCCGCCGGCAGTCGCACGGGCAAGGCGCATGTAATCAAGTCGCATCATAATGTGGGTGGCCTGCCGGCACAGATGAAAATGCAGCTTATCGAGCCGTTACGTGAATTATTTAAAGATGAAGTAAGATGTCTCGGAATGGAGTTGGGTTTACCACGAGAAATAGTTTATCGCCATCCATTTCCAGGGCCGGGACTGGGCGTTCGCATACTTGGGGAAGTACGAGCAGAATACCTACCGCCACTGGCGCAGGCTGATCATATCTTTATCGAGGAGTTACGTGCCTATGATCTATACGATGATGTGAGTCAGGCCTTTGCGGTATTCCTGCCGATCAAATCCGTTGGTGTTGTCGGTGATCAACGCCGTTATGAATGGGTTATCGCTTTGCGCGCAGTTGAAACGATAGATTTCATGACGGCAGGTTGGGCACGTTTGTCTTACGATTTTCTTGATCATGTTTCAAGAAGAATAATAAATGAAATCAATGGGATATCACGTGTTGTTTATGATGTTTCCGGAAAACCTCCCGCTACGATTGAATGGGAGTAGTGTGCGGCGTCAGCCCATATAGGACAACTTAGCCACTTTCATTAAGAGACACTT
>CAYZLS010000345.1:0-2782 GCA_964479355.1 uncultured Wenzhouxiangellaceae bacterium
CCCCTTTAGTGGGAATTCTTCGAGACTGGCCTGATCGATCCCGATATTGAGTTGCTCAATGCCATTTTTCAGATAATCCTGCCATTCCGCCGGTGCAGATGTGTCTTCAGCCTCTGCCAGCAAGGCACTTAGGTGCTGAAGTTGTTCTGCAATGTTATGCATTTTGGTATCGCGGTACATGGCGGTAAGCGTGGTTGCAGACGCTGATGAAAGTTCATTGAACCAAGCGGAAAGCGATGCCAGGCGTTGTTCGGCCGTACCCGCAAAACAGATGGATTTTCGATCCAGCAGCTGTTCAAAAAAGAACATCGGAAATGACCCGTGCGGAGTGAAATCCCGGTCGTCGTCAAGCCAATGCCTTTCCGGTATTGGCAAATGGGGAATCGCCCAGGGGTAATCCAGCGTTATCGCTGTGGGGAAAATGAAATTTAGCAGGAACCCGAACAAACGGTCCTCACCACGAAACACGGGCAGATAGGGCGGCAGCAGATGTCGATTGTCAAAGCCAGTGATCTGCGACATATTGGTTCGGGGCCCAAAATGCGGTTGATTGCGACCACACCAGACGGTCCGTTTGCTCAGTGCGTTGTGGGTTTTGCGCTCAGATGTCAGCATGGCCTTGAGGGAATCGGGTGACATATCCGGTAACCAGGTGTTGCCACCGGTGCCAGGACAGCCAAGTGAACCACACTCTGTCATCAACACCACTGAGTCCTGTTTGAGTTCGCTGAGCAAAAGCGCAGTCGCATTTTCCAGCCCGGCTGGTTTGAAGTGGTTTTGTCCGAGCACTCCCAGGGCGTCAGAGAACGACAGGCCAAGGCATTGCATGTGACGGTCGACCGGGTCGGGGTTGATGGGTTGGCGCTGCCCGGCCCAGTCCTTCACGTCATCAAAAAAATCAGTTTCGCGTGGCATGGTAGAAAAGGTAATTTCTTGCTTTGGCTGGCCAGGATTGTAGACCCCGCACAGCGTGTCATCATCCAGCATCACTAGGCGGTGTCCACAGGATAGTAGTAGGGCCAGGTTACGGGCCAATCCACTGGTCCACTGGTCTCGCCATTGGGCCTGATTGGCAAGAAAACGCAGCGCGTTCTCATGTTCGGGTAACTGTTGAGTAAGTTGGCTTAGCAGGTTTTGTTGTTCGGCCTGGCCAAAATACCGCAATGGTGTATCAAATTCGGCTGCAAACTGTGCAACGATCGCCTGATTCTGGTTGATGTTTTCTTGCTCACGTGAATCATCCACCACATACAGACGATGGAAATTCTCGATATTACAATTTGCCTGCATAGATGTCAGTAGACGTTCCAGTGCCTGTGGTCGTTCCCAGGTGATTATGACGACCACCGGCGCACTGCTATCTTTTTCTGTAACCTGCTGGTCGACGTCCCGCCGAAGGGTGTCGCAGACTTCTTTTGCGGACAGCAGCATGCCGTCAACGAGCATACTCTGTAATACCAAAAGGATGTCAGCTTGCTGTCCCTGCATTCCTGGGTTGGCCGTAATAATGTTGCTGACATGTTGTTCCAGCGTGTTGAATTGTTGGCAACTCAACAAGGCGGTATACACATCGGGGGTGATCTTGGTGCGTCTGCCATTACGTTCATTGTATAGCAGCAGATGGTTATCAGGCATGGCATGGACCATGCACAGGTCGAAGGCAACAAGGTCCGGAAGCGGTTTGAAGCTGTCATGTGGGTTAACGGTAACGTCCAGGGTGAATTCTGGTTGGTCGGTCATTTTGCTGCCCAGTTAGTGCTCCGTCCATGTGATAACTGCGAGTTCAGCGAGTTGGGAAGTGGTTGATCGTAGGGTTGCAGCACACAGGTAATGGCCCGGTCCTTGCCAAGTGATGCGGCACCACGGACGACCGCTTCCCAGTTCGCCCGCAGGGAGGTACCCAGATGTCCCAGTACTGCGTTGCAACCCTTGGGAAGGGCTGGGCCATTCTCTGCTATCTGCGTCTTGTTCTGAAACATCTGGGCACCTCTGAATCTGTAGTTATCACATGGACGGAGCACTAGAACGATTACTTTATTTTCTCACAAAAAAAAGCAGACGCTTCTCCGAAGCATCTGCCCGTTGACCCTGTACATTATTTCACTGCGGTCTGGCAGAATCACAGAGGGAACGCGCTGCTGTGCGCAGCAATCCTTTGTCAGTTCCTCTTCTGCATTTACAACCGCACCGAGTACAGCGGGCGGCGAGATTGTATTTTTACTAGTGTTGCTGGCAGGCTTTATCTGTCGGCTAACAACCATGACAGTCAAGATTTTTAGTTCGCCCACTGAACTCCTGCTCGCGGTGGAGCATACCTTAAAGCATGTTCAAAAGCCAGCGTTTATGCGGTTTTCAGCAAAAATTCATCGAAATTTTCGACACCTCAGAAGGTGCCAGATGGTGAAACTCTAAATGTTTCAGTTAGTGGTCACGGGACCTGGATGTGGCCTTGTCCAGACGCATGTCTGGTGTTTTCGCACGCTCACGTTCCAGTTGTTGCCACATGGCCCGCAAAACATCCGGCGCAACCTGAACTGCCGGGCTAATGCCCATCTGCAACTTGAGTGTGACCAGTTCTTTACGATCCATAAACCAAATCCTCGTGACTCACTTGCTAAGACAGTAAAACTTCAGAAATGTTTTCAAGCGATGCGATGAACGGAGCCGGGCAAACGGTGAGTCTGTTCTTCGGACCTGAGCTGTCTTTGGAAATACGGGTGCAATAGCTTAATTAGTGCCAGAAAGAAAACTCCATTTTTTCTACAAATGCAACTTACGAAAA
>CAYZLS010000346.1:0-1230 GCA_964479355.1 uncultured Wenzhouxiangellaceae bacterium
GCAGTGGATATAGACGTAAAGGATGATGATGTAGACATGCTCATTTCCGGCGCTTACAAGTGGCAATGTGGACCCGAAGGAGCTGGTATCTTTTATATCAAGAAAGCAGTAATGGATCGGATTGACGCCCGTTTCCGGAATTATATCTGGGCGGATATTCCGGGCATGCTTCCGTTTGCTGACAAAGACCACGATGTACTTGAAAGCTGGCGATATCCGCCGGTGAGCAATGCCAATCAATTTTCGCAGGACGTTACCATTGGGCCGGCCCTGTTTGGCTGGGTTGCCACGTTGAAGTTTTATGAAAAAATCGGCATCAGGAACGTTGAAGAACGGGTTCGCCGCCTAGGGACCTATACGATAGAGCGACTGCAGGAAATAGGCTGTGAGGTCACTTGTCCTACCGATCCGAAGAAGCGACATGGACTCATCACTTACACCTCCGTTGACTACGACATTGACACGGCCTTTTTTCAACGCTGTTCCGCACCGGGGCGGTGTATGAAACCGATCAAGATTTCCATGCGCGCGCTTGGGGGGGTAGGGAACCTGCGTATCAGTGCGCATTTTTTCAATACGGAAGAAGATATCGACTACCTGGTCGAATTACAAAAAAACATGCTGTAAGCTAATAATAAATCAAAGTCGGAGAGTGTTATGATACAAGCGTCTGTCCATGAAACTTGGTCATCCCGATCGGCGTTTGTACTTGCAGCCATAGGTGCCGCGGTTGGTCTTGGCAATATCTGGCGGTTCCCTTTTATCGCAGGCCAGAACGGCGGCGGCGCGTTTGTGTTGCTTTATCTCGGATTTGTCTTACTGCTGGGCATTCCGATAATTACCGCAGAGTTGGCCATGGGCCGGCGTGGTCAGCAGAGCGCAGTGGCCACCATGTCCAACCTGGCCCGCGAGGCGAATCGCAGCCAGGGATGGCAGGTGATCGGTTGGCTCAGCATCCTGATTCCGTTGCTTGGCCTTACTTATTACAGTGTTGTTGCTGGCTGGGCAATCGATTATGTATTTGAAGCTGCCAGGGGCAGTTTCAGCGGCTTTGATGGTGAAGGGTCCAGTAATTTCTTCGCTGCCCTGCTGGCTTCCCCCTGGCGCATGGTTTTCTGGCACACCATGTACATTGGCCTGACTGTATTTGTGGTAGCCAGGGGTGTCCGAAAAGGGCTTGAGCGTTCGGTTAAAGTCATGATGCCGGCGCTTTTTATCATCCTGTTGGTG
>CAYZLS010000346.1:1240-2773 GCA_964479355.1 uncultured Wenzhouxiangellaceae bacterium
GGCATTTGCGGCTGATTTTATGGGCGGCATCAAATTCTTGTTCACCCCGGATTTTTCAAAAATTACTCTGCCTGTTGTGCTGATGGCGCTGGGACAGGCGTTGTTTTCCCTTGCTATTGGTGTTGGGGCCATAATTACATATGGAGCCTACCTGCCAAAAAACATTTCACTGCCCTGGGCTGGTGTGGTCATTGGCCTTGCCGATACCCTGGTGGCGATACTCGCCGGCTTGGCAATTTTTCCACTGGTACTCCAATACGGACTGGACCCGGGTGAGGGGCCAGGCCTTATTTTTGTCACCCTGCCGGTGGCATTCGGACAGATGCCAGGTGGCACCATCTTTGGCAGCCTGTTTTTTGTTTTACTTACATTTGCTGCGCTGACCTCTTCCATCGGCATGTTGGAACCGGTCGTTTCCTGGCTGGAAGAGCACCGGGGTTTCAAGCGGCCGCTAATGGCGAGCCTGGCGGGCCTGACTGCGTGGGTGGTCGGTATTGCGATTGTTCTTTCCTTTAATCTTTGGGGTGATATCAGGCCGCTGGGGATGTTCGAGTTCTTTGCCGAAAAGAGCATATTCGACGTCATTGATTTCTTTGTGGCTAATGTCATGCTGCCGCTGAATGCATTCCTGATTGCGGTTTTCGCAGGCTGGGTGATGTCGAGAAGTGCGACATTGCAAGAACTCGGTCTAGCGGACGGAATTCGTTATGCCTACTGGCGTTTTATCTTGAGGTATGTGGCGCCGGTTGCTTTCGGTGCCATTTTCTACAATATGGTCTTTACCAGTCTCAGCTAAGGTTTGAAATAGGGGATTACCTGCTCGCCCATTAGCCGGATTGCCTCGGCGGGATCCGGCCCCAATGGGCCACCAAGATTGATCTGGGTGACCCCCATGTCTGCAATGGTTTCTACACGTCGGACGACGTCCGTGGGTGTACCCCTGATTGCAAGGTTCGTCATTTCATCTGTCACGAGATTTTCCGCTTCCTTGTATCGGCCTGCTTCAACAAGTTCACCCAGCAGTCGGAAGTCTTCATTTGTGAGGCCGATGGTCGCCAGTGCCGGCGACTCCAGGTAAGGGCCGAAATAACTGACCATCTGGCGCAGGACGTTGGTTGCCTCCAGTCGCTCGTTTGCCAGCGATAACCACGCGCAACCGGCAATATCTATCTCGGCCGAGTCGCGCCCGGCGTCTTTGGCGCCTTTCACGATACTTGAAACCATGTAGGCCGCAGACTCAGGCGGTGTAATCATCGGCAGGCTGCCGTTACCAATTGCACCACTTAATTCAAGATACTCAGGGCCAAAAGGGCAGACATAGATCGGTACTTCATCGCGAAAAGGCTTGAAGCGGAGATAGCATTGTTTGCTCCACTGGAAGGCTTCACCGTCATAATCAACGACTTCACCGCGCAGCAGGGCGCGAATGATTTCCACCGCTTCGCGGGTACGAACAATGTAGTCGCTTGCATCGATTCCGGTCCATTCGACCATCTTTTCGGTATGAATTCCTAGGCCAAGTACCGCCCGGCC
>CAYZLS010000347.1:0-2767 GCA_964479355.1 uncultured Wenzhouxiangellaceae bacterium
GCTCCATGCTTCGCTATAACGAGCCCATCCGTGGACTCGTGTCGCCGACATCCTGCCGGCTCAAGGTCTCTGGAGGTATAACCCAGCCCTTGCTGACGATTTGTGCAAGATCGATAGGTTTGCGCAGGTCTGATATAGAGCGGTTGTCATGATTTCCGCCTATAATCTCTGTTAGTAACGCTTAACTTTGCGAAATTAAAATGCAGCTTCGCCGTACCAAGATCATTGCCACATTGGGCCCTGCCACGGATTCAACCGATGCTTTGCGGGCCGTGATAGCAGCCGGTGCAAATATGCTGCGCATCAACTTGTCGCACGGCATAGCGGCTGAGCAAACGGCACGGGCAACGCAGGTACGGGAAGTGGCCCGGGAATTAAATAAGGAGGTTGCCCTGCTCGCAGACCTTCGTGGACCTAAAGTCCGTATTGAAAAATTCAGCAATGACAGCATTGTGCTAAGTGCTGGTGATTCATTTACCCTTGATGCTTCGCCTAAACCACCACCCGGCAATCAGGCTGGAATCGGGGTGACCTACAAGGGTCTGGCTGGTGATGTTGCAGTGGGTGACCTGTTGTTGCTGGACGATGGTCTTCTGAGCATGCGGGTTGTGGAGATTGCCGGTTCAAAAATAATCTGTGAAGCGGTTACCGGCGGTGTACTCGGCAGCCGTAAAGGAATTAATGTACAGGGTGGCGGGCTATCCCTACCGGGTATTGCCGAGCACGATATTCTGGATATTCCACGTGCAGCTGCGATGGGTATTGATTATCTGGCGGTATCTTTCCCCCGCAATGCCGATGATATGAACAAAGCGAGACGTCAGCTAAGAACAGCCGGCAGTCAGGCCAGGCTGGTGGCGAAAATAGAGCGTACCGAGGCTATTACGAACCTGGATGAGATTATTCTGGCTTCAGATGTGGTCCTTATTGCCCGTGGAGACCTGGGTGTAGAAATCGGGGACGCTGAATTGCCCGGTTTGCAAAAACTCATTACCAGCAAAGCAATCGAACACAACCGTATCGTAATCACGGCCACGCAAATGATGCAATCCATGGTGGAAAGCCCCATCCCGACACGCGCGGAAGTGCTGGATGTTGCCAATGCGGTTTTTGACGGTACCGATGCAGTGATGTTATCAGCCGAAACCGCCATCGGCAGACACCCCGAAGCCGTGGTTAAAGCCATGCACAGAATTTGCCTTGGTGCAGAACGCCATGGAGATAGTGCTCCCGATGTTGAGCAGCTGAACGTACAGTTTCAGCGTATTGATCAGGCCATTGCCATGGCCGCCATGTTTATGGCAACGCATGTTTCGGTACAGGCTATTGTGGCTTTAACTGAATCCGGGTCAACTGCTCAATGGCTGTCACGGGTGCGCTCTGCGGTACCAATTTTCGCCCTCTCCCCGCTCGCTGCCAGTCGTCGCCGCATGGCTTTGTACCGCGGCGTATATCCGGTGGCACATGAATTTCCGGATGAGAACGTCGAGCGGGCGTTAACTGAGGGTGTACAGTTACTTGTGCAAGAAGGCCATATCAAGTCCGGTGATCACATCATTCTGTCGATGGGTGAGCACACTGGCAATGTAGGCGGCACCAATACCCTGCGTTTGTTACAAGTGGGCGAAGACGGCCAGGTAGAAGGAAACCAGTCATTGGGCAATGGGCCATTTGATTCTGCTGACATACCCGCATGAGCGAAAAGCAGAAACAGAGCGCACTGGATTACCATCGTTACCCGAGTCCGGGAAAAAATCAGGATTGCGCCAACCAAGGCATTGACAACCCAGGAAGACCTGGGCCTGGCATATTCGCCGGGTGTCGCTGCGGACCTGGCAGGTGTTGAAGTGACAGACCTGGGATTTATTCTGGTAGACAAGCAAATGCGTACCAACATCTCACACATTTTCGCTATCGGTGATATTGTCGGTCAGCCCATGCTGGCACACAAGGCTTCCCACGAGGCCAAAGTTGCAGCGAAAGTTTGTGCCGGCATGAAAAGCGTGTTCGAAGCACGGGTCATTCCATCGGTAGCCTATACCGATCCTGAAATTGCCTGGGCCGGTTTAACCGAAACCCAGGCAAAAGAGAAGGGCATCGATTACCAACTGGGCAAATTCCCGTGGGCCGCCAGTGGCCGGGCCATGGGACTTGGCCGGACTGAGGGCTCTACCAAGTTATTATTTGATCCTGCCACCAAACGACTGATCGGCGCCGGTATCGTCGGCCCTCATGCCGGTGATTTGATCGCTTAGTGTGTGCTAGCCATTGAAATGGGTTGTGAAGCAGAAGATATCAGCCTGTCCATTCACCCGCACCCAACTTTATCTGGAACCATCACCATGTCGGCCGAGGTTTTCGAAGGCACGATTACGGACCTGTACATCCCAAAACGGTAGGACTGACGAGCTCGCTCGTCGGGGACAATGGCGGCTTATTAAAGCTTCACAACTAGCAAGCTGCTCGCTCCTACGGCTGATTTCTCACGAACTTGAACACAAACCGGTCGGTTTTTCCGCGTATGAACGGATCTGACATCGACAGTGTGTGGTCATCATTGGGGTTGTGCAGGAAATCTACCTCTGCTGTGAGTGTAAAACATGTGTCTGCGAAGAAATCCCGTACTTCTTGTGGGTCGACCCGGTGCAGGCTTTTGGCTGCTACACTCAGATCCCCGGCAACATGATCAATCAGACCCAGCACAGCCCCGGGCTTCATTGCAGTGCGTAGCTTCTCTATCAACAGCGATTCGTCGATGGCCAGCCAG
>CAYZLS010000348.1:0-2767 GCA_964479355.1 uncultured Wenzhouxiangellaceae bacterium
AGGCTGGCAGTGTTGCCTTTGCCCTGCAAAGCCAGACGTCTATTGTCTTTGTTACCGGTTATGGCTTTCTTTTTACCGCAGTAGTCACACTTACCGCAGGCACAGTGTTCCTGATGTGGTTGGGTGAACAGATTACTGAGCGTGGTGTAGGCAATGGTATTTCGCTGATTATTTTTGCAGGTATTGTTGCCGGCTTGCCGCGCGCGATCGCGGGCACACTGGAGTTGGTCAATACCGGACAATTGAGCATTCCGGCAACTTTATTCATCCTGGTGCTGGTTATTGCGGTGGTCTATTTCATTGTCCGGGTTGAACGGGGTCAGCGACGCATTACCGTAAATTATGCGCAGCGACAGGGCCGGGTGGCTTATCAGAACCAGGCAACACATTTACCGCTCAAGCTGAATATGTCGGGTGTGATCCCGGCGATTTTCGCATCCAGTCTGGTTATTTTTCCGTCTACACTGGCGACCTGGTTCTCTACTTCAGAAAACCTCAGTTGGTTAACTGATGTTTCAGCTGCGTTGACCCCGGGTAATTTGCCCTACACGCTTTTGTACTCGTCCCTGATTATCTTTTTCTGTTTTTTCTACACGGCATTGGTGTTCAATTCCAAGGAAACAGCAGACAACCTGAAAAAGTCCGGTGCATTTATCCCGGGGATTCGACCCGGTCGCCATACTGCCGATTATATTGACAATGTGTTGACCCGGTTAACAATGATTGGCTCGTTATACTTGGTAGCCGTTTGCCTGTTACCTGACATACTCAGGGTGATTTGGGCGGTACCGTTTTATTTTGGTGGCACTTCGGTATTGATCGTGGTGGTGGTCGTAATGGATTTCATTGCCCAAATACAGGCTCATTTGATCTCACATAAATACGATAACCTGATGAAAAAAGCGAACCTGAAGTCTTACGGGCGTTCAGGCGTCCAGCGTCGTTAGTTTAGCAAAGGAGAGTAGCAATGAAGGTGCAAGCGTCAGTAAAAAAGATTTGCCGGAATTGCAAGATCGTTCGCCGCAGAGGTGTGGTTTACGTTATTTGCACGGACAAGAAACACAAGCAGAGACAGGGCTGATAAAGGTAATGCAGGGTCACGCAGATAAGGGGCGGGTGTTCCTTTAGGCTTTTCCTCAATAGCAGATGAGATATAATGTACTGTTTACGTTGAGCAGTGCTAACAGTAGCAGGAGTACGTAGTATGGCTCGCATAGCGGGAGTCAATATACCAGTTCAAAAGCACGCTTGGGTTGCTTTGACAACTATTTATGGTGTCGGGCGCTCGCGCGCGTTGCAAATTTGTGAGTTGGCCAAAATTGCACCCGACACGAAAATAAGGGATCTGACGGAACCCGAAGTTGAAGCCATTCGTGGGGAAGTGGCCAAAATCGCTGTAGAAGGTGATTTACGGCGGGAAGTCGCCATGAATATCAAGCGATTGATGGATCTCGGTTGTTACCGGGGTCTGCGTCATCGCCGGGGTTTACCCGTGCGTGGCCAGCGTACCAAGACAAATGCCCGCACCCGTAAGGGTCCGCGGCGTCCGATTAAGCGATAAGCGGTTACAGGCAGAATACGAATGGCAAAGCCAAATACAAAAACCAAGAAAAAGATAAAAAAGGTTGTGGTCGATGGCATCGCCCATATCCACGCTTCTTTTAACAACACCATTATCACCTTTAGTGACAGGCAGGGTAATGTGCTCACCTGGGCTACATCCGGTGGTGCTGGTTTTCGTGGCTCACGCAAGAGCACACCGTTTGCCGCGCAGGTGGCCGCTGATACAGCGGGCAGAGTGGCACTTGATTTCGGTATGAAAAACCTGGAGGTTAGGATTAAAGGCCCCGGTCCTGGCCGTGAATCATCGGTACGTGCATTAAATGCCCTGGGCTATAAGATCACTAATATCATTGACGTTACGCCGATTCCACATAATGGCTGTCGTCCGCCTAAAAAACGTCGCGTTTAGGAGTTTTAGAAATGGCTAGATATATTGGACCAACCTGCAAACTCGCGCGTCGTGAAGGTGTGGATCTGGGCCTGAAAAGTCCGGCACGTGGACTTGAATCCAAGTGCAAACTGAATCAAGTACCGGGTCAGCATGGTGCATCAAGGCGCCAGCGATTGTCAGACTATGCTTTGCAGTTACGTGAGAAACAGAAGGTACGTCGTACCTACGGTATTCTTGAGAGACAATTTCGCAATTATTATAAAAAAGCTGCCAATCAAAAAGGTGCCACCGGTGAGAACCTGTTGGTACTACTGGAAAGTCGTCTGGATAATGTGGTTTACCGCATGGGTTTTGCCGTTACACGCGCACAAGCGCGCCAACTGGTATCGCATAAGTCCATTCGTGTAAACGGTGGTCAGGTCAATATTCCGTCTTACCAGGTCAAGCCAGGTGACGTTGTTGGCATTGCAGAAAAAGCCCGGAATCAGCTACGGATCAAAGAATCGATCACGCTGAGTCAGGAGATGGACCTGGTTGCCGTCTGGATGGAAGTCAACAACGATAAGATGGAAGGCACCTACAAAGTACTGCCGGACCGGAACGATTTACCGGCTGATATCAACGAGAACCTGATCGTCGAATTATATTCCAAGTAAAGCGCTGATTTTCTGGTCAGATTTTCTGATTGGTTGATTTCATCATAACAATTATTGAGTGAGGTACATCCCATGATGGATGTGATTGAAAACATGTTGAGACCCAGATCGGTAGGTGTTGATGAAATCAACGCCAACCATGCCCGCATTGCACTGG
>CAYZLS010000349.1:0-2728 GCA_964479355.1 uncultured Wenzhouxiangellaceae bacterium
TCCACTGCGCCAAGCGCTTGCATTGCGTCATCAAGTACCAGTGCACCTTGAGCATGGGCAATGCGGCTGACCCCTTTCATGTCAAAAGTAAAACCGCAAAATGCCGTGGTCCGGTCAACAATAACCATCCGGGTATTGCCATCAACCATTTTTTCCAGGTCTTCCATCAATATTTCGCCATTGATATGTCTGACCACACGGATTTCAAGCCCGTAACGGCGATTCAAATCCTGGAGAATATAGGGAATGGAGGGGTATGACAGATCCGTGATGACTACGTTATCACCCTGCCCCCATTCGAACATATTGTAGAGAACGAGGTTTGCGGTAATAGCTGGGCGATAGGTATTGGTGACCTCATCCTTGTCGGCATTAATGAAGCGGGCTCCCCTTTCAATACTTTCGTTCCAGGCGGCGAGTAAAAACGGATGGGTGGCAATATCTGCTATCGGGATATCTTCCATGCGGCCATGTTCGACAAAATTGTAAAACTCCCTGGCCGCTGTCAACCAGTAGTTACCGGGGATCATCTGGTCTGCCGCATTCAGATAGATCCAGTGGTCCAGTAATTTGAATTCCTGGCGAATCTCGCCGATATGATTATCGATATAGTTATTGGTCACTGTTTTTCCTGCTGTGAATGTTGATTCTAGATGATTACTGCGCGTCACGGGACACGCCTCTAATCAGACCCTCTTGTTGACCGGAGACCTCAGACCAGAAGCTGTCATCGCTCGTGTAAGGCACGGAACAGATGCTCGACATCTGTTTCATTATAAACAAAGCGGCACACAATGCCGCAAATCATTCACTCCAATCTGGAATTGCCAGTTAAACAGTCGTTTAAAGGAATATTTTTAAATACAGAAAATAAGCCGAAAAAGAAAACATCCAAATCACACCAACGATGCTCAAAGCTCTTAAACCCCATCCCGGTTGGGTATGTGCCGGAATATCCGTGCCGGTCATGACGCGATGATTCAACCATGCAATGACCGGAGCGAACAGGAATAAAATCGTAGATGCAATGTCGATGACGAGTTTCAGTGACGTGACAAATAAATACAGGATTATTATGGAACCCAGCACCAGTACAAGCAAAGTTGATATGTACACCTGCTTGTTGACCGAAGCTGACTTCAGATCATCTGCAGGCAATTCCTTCTGTGTATATATTCTGAACAAACTGACTGCGGCTCGCGGGTATCCATCCATGCCGGCCAACACAGTTGAAAACATCACTGCTACGGCAACAAACCCGATCAGGGGCCCGCTCCAGTCACCCAGCGAGTTCTTGTACAAACCAATCAACTGGGCGGCAAAACCTGCTGCACCGGGCTCAAATTGAGTTCCTGAATTATGCATAACCCCGGCACCGAGCATCACGAAGCAGATGGCCAATACGAATGCACCGATATAGCCGATATGGAAATCAAGCAAAGCCTCGCTCATGGCTGGCCGGTGGCCACTGTCGCGGGCCTTGGCCACCGACCACAAAGAATGCCAGACAGAAATATCTACCGAGGTTGGCATCATGCCAAGCAAAGCGACCATGAAGAACACATCCGCCCTCGCAATTCCCGTCGGGATTATCGATCCGGATACAGCCCAATCTATTTTCGGGAGAACAAGTACGGTCGCAAGCAGTGTGGCAATGACCAGGATTACCATCAATGCTTTAACCAGTCGATCCAACAGGTGGTAACCGCCAATAATCAAGATGGACATGCATACGGCCAGGATAATGACCGAGATGCCCATCGTGCCCATTTGCAGACCGAAAGCGACCTTTGTCAGTCCAGCCGTGAGCAGCGTAACTGCAGGAAGCGCAGCGAACATGGTGCCCAGTGCAATAACAATATAGATGGCAACAGCCCATTGCCCCTGTTTTTGGTAGCCATGCAAAAGGGAGTTGCTCATGGCGCTGGCGTATTGGGCGCCGAACCGGAACGCCGGGTATTTGGCGACATAGGTCAACAGGATAAGCAAGGCCAGGGACAGACCGTAACTGGCACCGGCCCTGGTCGACTGCACCAGGTGCGATGCACCCACAGCGGCTGCCGCATACAAAATGCCCGGCCCAACCGTTTTCAAAACACCGTTATTTTTATTCATCACAAAACGACCTTTAACAGCGCGACTTCCAACAGCCACCTACGGTAGCAAAGAGTGATAGCAGCATCCAGACAAAGCAAATGCAAAAAATAACAAACAATCTTGCGATTGCTCTCGACCAGCTTGGCCAGCTTCTTGGTGACAGAATGAGCACCTCTGAGGCTGTGCGCGATCATCATTCACGCGATGAATCATGGCATGAAGGCCAAGCGCCTGAAGCTGTTTGCTTTGCGAATAATGCCGATGAAGCGTCCGGCATCATGCAAATATGTACCAGGTACAAAATTCCGGTCATTCCTTTTGGTACAGGCACTGGACTGGAAGGCGGTACGGTCGCACGCAGGGGCGGCATTTGTATTGATATATCGAATATGAATTCCATTATTGCGATAAATATCCAGGATATGGATTGCGTGGTGCAGCCCGGGATGACGCGTAAGCAACTGGACAGTTATCTACGCGAAATCGGCCTCTTCTTCACCATCGATCTAGGCGCTGATGCATCTCTTGGGGGCATGGCTGCAACCCGAGCATCGGGTACCAATGCCGTACGATACGGTTTGCCGAACCCATCGTCGTAAGGTTTCACTCGTGCAACCGAGCTTGGATGCGA
>CAYZLS010000350.1:0-2719 GCA_964479355.1 uncultured Wenzhouxiangellaceae bacterium
TTTCATCCCCTCATCCCTTCTGTTTTTTATCCACAACTCACAACTTGCCCTAAAAGGATAAATTAGGGATAGATTTAGTCAAGCTGTAACTCCTTTTCTATTATCTCACAAAGAATATGACCGATGAGAATATGCATTTCTTGAATCCTTGCCGTACTGTTTGAAGGGATAATCAAAGAATGATCTACTAACTTTTTAGTCATTCCACCGTCTTTACCTAACATTGCAATAGTTACCAATCCCATTTCTTTAGCAGTCTTTAATGCTTGTATTACATTATGACTATTCCCAGAAGTAGAAATGCCAACCAGAACATCACCTGAACGACCTAAAGCTTCAATCTGGCGTGAAAAAATATCATTGTAGCTATAGTCATTTGCAACACATGTTAGTACTGAGGTATCTGTTGTCAATGCAACTGATCTTAATGCTCGACGGTTCTTCTTAAACCTACCGACTAATTCAGCAGCTAAATGTTGGCTATCTGCCGCACTGCCGCCATTTCCACACCAAAAAAGTGTTCCGCCATTAGATAGCGAGACCGCTAACTGCTTACCAACTAACTCAATTAATTCATCAAGCTTATCATTCACCAATTCAAGAGTGCTATAGTGTTCATCAAAATTTTTTTCAATAATATTTTTTATATCCATATTACATATCTCTTTAATAATAAATTATTTCAAATATAAGCTTAAACTTCTTAATTAGCATATGTATTTATAAACGGCAATGCTTCGACTAGTGAGCTAATCAAATGACATTCATGAGAGGCCCTTTCTTGCAACCGCTCCTGTGTAAAAAGAATATTAAGTCCAAGGCCAGCTGAGATACCTGCCTGAATATCTCTAGCTTTGTCACCAATCAACATAGAATTAGCTAGATCCAGCCCTAATTCCTGTTGAGCTTATAATATCATGCCCGGATTTGGCTTGCGTGAAAAATCATCTTTTTTGTATTCACCCAGCCCTTCAGTTGGGTGAAAGGGAGAAAAATATACTTTATCGATTGGCGCACCTGCATTCATGAACTCTTTGCACATCCAAGATGTTAATTGATAAAACTGTTGCACTGAATAAAACCCACGCCCAATACCAGCCTGATTGGTAACTACAACGACTTTTAGATTGTTGGCATGAGCAGTTCGGATTACGTCAAATATTCCATCAATAAAGTCAAAGTTATCAACACTATGAACATATCCATGATCAATATTTATAACCCCATCACGGTCTAGGAATATTGCACGAGGCTGGGCTGATAGAATATTTGATGACATCGCAATTTTCAGTTCTTTATTTCTAAGAGTGCAAACAAGTTATCGTATTTACTAGATATGCACAGCGCTTAGTTTGTACACTGTAACTTATACGCAATCGAGTTTTATCTTTTAAAGGTCTCTATTATGCCTTACAGAAAGAGTTGGTCATAAATTTTTGTCACAATCTGGTAGCAGGAATATCTAATCATAATCGACAAGTTAAAAGAAAAGACTATAGATATATCTTCTTACTTTAATTGCAAAGACATTTTAAATCTATTAAGTTAATTTTATGCTGAAGAAATCGTTGGTAAATATGAGCTATCAAAATGTTTACCTGGTAACAACGGCCTACATACTTGATCATTTGATGCCCAAGATGCAACTCTACCATCAAGCCACGCACTTCGGTGAATTAATAATCTGACAATCTCGTGGGGCATCCTTGAAAATTCGGGGAAAACAGATATCCCTCCACCCCGTAATATATAAAAATATGCACTTCCCAGTATTAGTACCCCGTCACTAAATAAATTATTTGAATAATCTTTAGAAAACAAACATTGAATATTATTTTGACCAGCAATACTTTTGAAGTATTCACAACCTATCAAATCCGAAACAACCATTATTTCATGACCAGGGTATAGGTTTCTTAGACGTGAATATATTTTCAAAAATTCAATTTCTGTTAAATTTCGATCTTGACCCCAAGCTTTATTATATCGACAACCCCAAGTAATGTATGGCTTAGTTGGCATTGTAATTTCCACTTTATCAATCAGCATTTCATATGATAAAAGAAACTTATCTGCAAAATCTTTATCGTGTTCTGCGCAAAGGTAATTCGTTATATTATATGCATGAGCATAAAGTGGAATGGTCCTAGTAAAAATGCCATCACGACAAGGAAGGTAAAGTTCACTATCAACTAGATCAAAATACTTTTTCTTAAACTCCGTCCATTGTAAAACCTCAATATTTGAATATGATTTATCCAATATTAATTTTGCTGAATTAATATGCAATAACATCATTTCACTTTTAGATTTTTTATCGCTCAATCCCCAATCTTCACGATACTGCCCATCTATTATGACAAAATCTACATTGATTTCTAACGTTACAAAATATCTAGCCAACATTAAAACATCAAAATAATCTCCATAAGTCGGAGGTGAAATACTATAGTCATATACAATTACTACCTTTTGTATACCATAAACATCTAGAGAGTTTAAAATCCGAACTGACTCTTTTTTTTCAAAAGTGCGCTTCCTGTATCGATCACGATAAGTAACAATATCTCTAACAATAGGTATCGTTACAAGTATTTTTCTAATTAGCTTTTTTATTAGAATAAAGTTCATTTATATATCCTAAAATAGAATTTATTTTTGACATGGAAGGGATAGGAATTTGCTTTTAGCAGAGGTGAGGGATTGCACCATCAGCGGC
>CAYZLS010000351.1:0-1844 GCA_964479355.1 uncultured Wenzhouxiangellaceae bacterium
AAGAGGGTGGTTATATCGATAACGTCCGTTCCCCGGCGATCCATGCCAACTGCGCACCTGGCGCGACCTGTAACGTCGGTGGAGATGGTTATCTCACCGCTGTGGTCCGGGATAATAACGACATCGCCAAAGAGAATTTCAATACCAATGAAATCTATGGCGGTCGTCTCTCCGGGTTGTGGAATATTAATGATGACTGGAGCGTACTCGCCACCTTGATGAGCCAGAGCGCCACATCAGAGGGCGTGTGGGATTCAGACCAGGGTCTTGGTGATTATAAAATTGCCAGGTTCAGTGAAGAGTGGCGAAAAGATGATTGGTGGTCAGCAGCACTGACGGTCAAAGGGGACCTCGGGTTTGCCGAGTTCAGCAACTCATTTGCTTATTCGGATCGCGACCAGTCCTACCAGTGGGACAATATCAACTACGAGGCGTGGCATACCTCTTACCTCGGTATTTATTACGGTAAGTATTATTATGACTATTATGAATATTACGATATTTTCGATACCGAGTATCTTGGCGGACAGGAACACAGCATCCAGCACGCCAAGCGTTTCAGTTATGAAGGGCGCCTGACCTCCCAGGGCGATAGCCGCTTCGAGTGGATGGCCGGCATTTTTTATGAAAATGTCGAAGACGGTTGGTACGACTCCGCTGACATCCCGGGCTTTGCCGATACCAGAGCCATGCGTTTCGCACAATGGAAATGTAATGAGTTTGCTGATCAAGGATATGATTACATTTCTTGTCCTCTGACCCCCAGTGATACCTGGTACATGAACGACTACGATCGCGAGATTTCGCAACTCGCATTCTTTGGCGAGCTTGGGTACCAATTGAATGACAAGTGGCACCTGACGGCTGGAGCACGCTGGTTTGAGTATGACCGGTACAGCAAGAATGACTATCAATGGCCACCGGGACTGCCCATTTTGGGGGGCGTGGAGACCGGCAGCTTTGAAATCATGGATGGCAAGGAAAGCGGCCAGGTGTACAAGTTCAGCGCGCGGTACTTCATCGATGATGACCGCATGCTTTATTTCACCTTCAGCCAGGGCTTCCGCCTCGGTGGCAAGAACGGTGTCAAGTCGGTACGAGCCGGCATCGACGAGTACTATGCTGGTGATAACCTGAATAATTACGAGCTTGGTTTGAAGTCTGAATGGCTGGACAATCGATTGCAGATCAACGCAACCTTCTTCTACATGAAGTGGGATGATATCCAGATGACCATCCGGGCGCCCGGCAAATGGTGGATCCGCGGCCAGGTCAATGGTGGTGGCGGTGAAAACAAAGGTGGCGAACTTGACCTGACCTGGCAGGCCACCGAGAACTTGAGATTGACTGGCAACTTCTATACGGGCGACGCCAAATACCCGGATGACTATGAGGCGCTGGCGGGTGCTATTCTCCTGTCTGCGGGCAGGTCGATGCCGATGTCGCCGGAACAGAAATTCGCATTGGCGGCAGATTACACGATACCCCAGATATTTTCGAACGCCGATATGTTCCTGAGGGCGGACTACCAGTACAATGGTGAGATGTTCTCCGATTCCGATGCAGCGGAGGAGGGCGTTCCCAACATAGATTCATTTAACATGGTCAATATCCAGGCCGGCCTGGAGTTTGATAGCGACTGGACCGTCACGCTCATGCTTCGTAATGTGCTCGATGAGAGAGCAAATACTTACACGGGCGATGGACAGATGGAGTATGCCGAGTATTGGGGTGCCCCAAACTTCGGCTATTACCACAACCTAGCTCGACCGAGGACTCTCAGTCTAAGAGTTTTGAAGAGGTTCTAGACGTTTGCTATAGCCGTAATGCGACCGCCCCTTAAC
>CAYZLS010000351.1:1854-2706 GCA_964479355.1 uncultured Wenzhouxiangellaceae bacterium
CAGAGTAAAGTGCCAGAGTAAAATCAAGAACAGACACTGTCTATTCCTATTCTTTAGCCTCTTGATTTTACTCTGGCACTTTACTCTGACCCCTGTCCGCAAAGACCGGCATTTTTGACGATATCTGGCAGCTTGTTGATGATTGGGGCCAGTGTTTCCCGCCACTCGCCAAGGTGTTTTTCGTATTTGCGCCATCTCCCTAGGGCGCCAGTGTAGATTGGCTGCCTGACCTGCTCGGAACTTGCCGTCTTGACGGCCCGCTTGGTCTCATGAAAGCGCACACATTGCGCTTCAAATTCCAGGCCGCAATGCTCAAGAATGCGGGCTACCTGTCCTTCAAGATCAGTGACCGTTTCTTCATAGTGAACGTCAAGTACCTTGCCCGGCAGGACCTCGTTCCAATGATCCATGGTCAGGCAGTATTCCTTGTAATAGCCCCCCATATCAAAAATGTCATAGGTGAAATTCTGACCGCGGCCAAACAGTTGCTTGTAATTGCCAAGACAGGCGTCAAGCGGGTGGCGTCGCGCGTTAATGATCTTTGCGTTTGGCAGAATAAGGTGAAGCAAACCGACGAACGGAAAATTGTTTGGCAGTTTGTCGGTAAAAATCGGTTTGTCGGTCATGCGGTACCGTTTGGCCCCGTGGAGATACTCAAGTCCCAGGGCACGCCAGTCGACAGGCCGAAAGGTATCCAGTATCTCAGGGTATAGTTTCCCGTCAGTACGGTAATGGCCAATTGAATCCGAGAGTCTTCCGAGAACGGATAATTCCTCGGTACCCTCCACCTGGCTGTGGCTGGCGAGAATTTGCTCAATAAGAGTAGAGCCGGACCGCCCTAAGCCGACGATG
>CAYZLS010000352.1:0-2698 GCA_964479355.1 uncultured Wenzhouxiangellaceae bacterium
AGGTAGTGGATAAGGACTCCTTTATCCCGTTTACCCAGTTTTCGATAACGAAATTAGTACAGGGCTGCCTGAATCCAACGGTAGCAATCATCCTTACCGAGGATGATGGAGAAGGCTACAGCCTGGGTTCCGGATAGAAATTCAGATAATTGATCGATGGTCTTTAAATCTTCGAGTTTCATGATGGTTTTTATCCTTACCACCATGCACTGAACTCATTATTGCTTCAGACTCATTTCATATTGGAAAAGACTGAAGATAGCCACCCACAGATTCCTAAGTTAAACTTTCTGTGATGTCCTCCCCAGCTGTTAAACAATCCCCCCATACGCCGCTGATGCAGCAATATCTGCGCATCAAGGCTGACTATCCCGATATTTTGTTGCTGTTTAGAATGGGTGATTTTTATGAAGTGTTCTATCAGGATGCTGAGCGTGCTGCTGGCCTGCTGGATATTACGCTCACCAGCCGTGGACAATCGGCCGGCGCCCCTATCCCCATGGCCGGAATTCCCTACCATGCGCTGGATACCTATCTGGTCAAGCTGCTGCGTAAAGGTGAATCAGCCGCCATTTGCGAGCAGGTAGGTGAAGTCAGTGCCGGCAAAGGCCTGGTAGAACGCAAAGTTGTACGTATCGTAACCCCGGGAACACTTACAGATGAAGCCTTGTTATCAGGGCACCAGGATAATCTCCTGGCAGCAGCAGCGCGGATTGATAAATCATGGGCATTGGCCTGGCTGGACCTGTCATCCGGACGCTTTCTGGTGCGTGTACTGGCGAGCCGGTCTGAATTGGAAACCCAACTGGAGCGCCTGCTGCCAACAGAGTTACTGATTAGCGAAGAGTTGGACTGGGCACCGTCACTGGGCTCTCTACATAGTTTGAAAAAATATGCACCCTGGCATTTTGAACACCGGTCAGCCTATCACCTACTGATTGAACAATTTGCGACTCAAGATCTGCGTGGCTTTGGCATAGAAGATGAACCAGCCGCTATCGCCACAGCCGGTGCACTACTCCATTACGCCCATGAGACACAACGCACCGCCCTGCCCCATGTGCGGGCAATCCGCCTGGAAAACCCACAAAACCACCTTCACCTGGATGCCGTCACTCGCCGCAATCTGGAGCTTTTACAACATCCGGAAGGCCGTAACGAGCACACTCTTGCCGGTATAATGGATACAACGGTCACTGCCATGGGTGGTCGTCTACTGCGGCGCTGGATTTCTGCCCCCATTCGGGATCGGCAACGTCTGCAAAACCGACACCAGAGCATTGCGGCGTTGCGCGATACTGGTGTGCACGATGCACTACGGGCACATTTTCGTTATGTGGGTGATATCGAACGCATACTCGCCAGGGTGGCGCTGGGTTCGGCCCGTCCGCGCGATCTGGCCGGTTTACGACAAGCACTGGGTGTGCTGCCGGATATCAAGTCCAGCCTGCTCAATTCCAGCCGAGAAGAATTAGAGTTAAGCGCTACCCGGATTGAATGCCTGCCACAGATATTTGAACTCCTCAAAGCTGCCTTGGTGGCTGAGCCACCCATGCTGATTCGCAACGGCGGCATGATCGCCCGAGGCTACGACCCCGAACTGGATGAGCTGCGTGACCTGTCAAGCAACGCGGATGATTTTCTGCTCGCCTACGAACGGCGCCAACGCGAAGAGTCCGGCATCGCTAACCTCAAAGTAGGCTACAACCGCGTACATGGATATTTTATTGAGATAACCCATGCCCAGCGGGATAAAGTGCCGCTGCATTACAAACGCCGCCAGACATTAAAAGCCGCTGAGCGCTACATCACCGAAGAGTTAAAAACATTCGAAGACCAAGTGCTGTCAAGCCGAGAACGTGCACAAGCGCGGGAACAGCATTGTTATACACAGTTACTCAAGGCCCTGCTCCTTGAACTGGAACCACTGCAGGCCATGGCCAGCAATATTGCCCGACTGGATGTCCTGTGCACATTGACCGAACGTGCCGTCAGTCTGGATTTTTGTTGTCCGGAACTCAGCGAGCAGGCTGGAATTGATATACATAATGGCCGTCACCCGGTGATTGAACGGGTGCAGTCAGATGCTTTTACCCCCAACGATACCAAGCTCAGCCCTGAGCGGCGCATGTTGATCATTACCGGGCCTAATATGGGTGGTAAATCGACCTATATGCGCCAGACAGCGCTCATCTGCCTGTTGGCTTATACAGGTAGTTGGGTACCTGCATCCAGGGCCATAATCGGCCCTTTGGACCAGATCTTTACCCGCATTGGGGCCGGCGACGATTTAAGCCGGGGGCGTTCCACGTTTATGGTGGAAATGACAGAAACGGCGAATATTCTCCACAGTGCCAGCCACCAGTCTTTGGTGCTGATGGATGAAATTGGACGTGGGACCAGCACCTATGATGGGCTGGCGCTGGCCTGGGCCGTGGCTGAATACCTCGCCCGCCAGGTTAAGGCATATGTTTTATTTGCCACTCATTATTTTGAGCTGACCCACCTACCGGAACTACTCGAAGGCGTCAAAAATGTTCACCTCAAGGCGGTGGAGCATGGCGACAAAATTGTTTTTCTGCATTCGATCGATGAAGGCCCAGCCAGCCAGAGCTACGGCTTGCAGGTGGCTGCTCTGGCTGGGATTCCGACTAATGTACTGCGACAAGCCCGTCACCAGTTGTTCAAACTCGAACAG
>CAYZLS010000353.1:0-2697 GCA_964479355.1 uncultured Wenzhouxiangellaceae bacterium
ACTCACTCATCGTGAAGTCGATCACGTTCGTTTCTCCGAACAGCGTCGAAAGCAGGTTACTCAGCGTCCCGCGGCCGGTTCCGGCCGTGGGCGTTGTCATGATGATTGGGTTTCCCCGGTACATCGGGTCTCTCGCCTTCATCGCCAAATGATCGAGGAACCACGCCGCATCCTCTCCATCGCGTCCGGGCAGCAAGTACTCGATGAAATCGGTGATGACCTTAACCTGGGCGAGGTCAACCGGTCCCGCCGGATACTCTGGCAGAACACACTCGTTGATGCGTTGCTCGCCATCTGCCATGACGATCCGCTGACCGCCGGGTATGTAACGGTTACCATACAACTTCAATAGGCTCGGAGACTCAACCACGACTTGATAGATCGTTTTGCTGCTCGCAGTTGGCTTATTTGTTTGAGCTGTGCGGCACGGAATGATCAGGCGCTCCTGCATGCTGCGTTGCATGCCAGAGTTTTTATACGACTCCATCGTTGGTGAGGTGAGGTCAACCCACCGGTCGTCAGCAACGTTAAATCCCCAGCGGGCAAGCCACGGCGCCGCGTGGTCGATGACACTCGCATGCGGCCCACCCTGATCCTGTACCCATCTGAGAAATTCAGCGGTGTTGGCCGTACCCTTGTCATGCCCGTGGTAGCAATTGAAATTGCGCATAATTAGGTGCCCGGGTTTGGTACCGCGACCAAGTGGTGAGTATCCCGCACCGATATCACTCTTATCAGTATGCTGATCCGACCACGGGCATTTGATGGTGAAGAAGTTATCGCCCTCGTTGAGGACGTGCCCTTCACAGTTCAACCACTCCAGCACGGGGTCTACAAAGCCTCCGAGCACATATGTCGTGCCTTGCAGGTACTTGGCAGCGCCTTCGGGCGTCGTCATCCGTAGCGCCTTCTGGGCGTCCACCTTCATGTCCTCAAAGGATATCTTCACACCGACCAGTGTCAGTAACTCCTGCGGCGACCACAAACGCTCGGGTCTCCAATATGTCGCCTGAACCTCTGGATATGAGCCGTCCTTGTCAGCGTACTTTTCCTTGGTGTTGTAACCCACCGGCGGTCTAACCAGTTTGCATGGCAGAGCACCGCCCGAGTCCCAATTGCCCGCGTTGTATACCGCCTTTCCAAACGCGCGTCCGACGTCGTATCCAACAACGGGTTCGGACAGGAAGTAGTGGTACTGGTAATTCTCTGGTGAGGTCTCCACGATCACGTTGGGTTCTCTCATCGGCTCTGGCAGGTCATCAACGCTGCACTTGCTGCCAATGTCGTCAAGCACCAGTACATGCATACTCACATGTTCGCTGCGCCGGTTGCGTGGGTTGCCGTCTTCATCAAGATTCATGGCACCGGTGCCGATGAATATCGAGCGTGGCTTACTCGGCTTCATGCCCTTTATTACCCGCGTGATATGTTTATGACTAACTGCGCGGAGTGGTTTGCCGGCCGGTCCAGATGATGAGAACACGTTGATAGTGCCTTCCGGCATAGCAGTAAACGCCGCCGCGATGTAATCGTCTAGGCTAACCTTGACCGTGGTGTTCGGAAGGGGTGATCTGGTTTTGTTTACCGCTTTCACGCCTCACCCTCGCTATCAGGGGCTACAATGTCACTCTCTAGTCTGGTATCCATCCAAGCCATTATTTCGCTGTGTTTTCTCCCAACAGAATTAGGCCCTAGTCGATATCTTTTCGGGAACTGTCCAGCTTTTTCCAGTCGCCATAGAGTGGTTCTGGACAAGCCTGTGATTTCGCAGGTTTCAAATTCTCGGATGAATCTGTCTCTCATGTTGCTACCCTGTTTCTGTTAATTGCATTCACGTTTATCGCGTTGCATTACAGGGCACTTATAGCACCATATAAAGAAACTACACAAGACTTAATTCTTATAATTCAGTATGTTGTATGGTGTTTGCTTGCACTCGTATAGTGTCTGCAAGCAAACACTATACTTTCGTGTCAGAGGGAGGGGGCGTTGCTATTTTGATTGCTTGTCGTATTTGAGTAGCCATCCATAAATTGTGGCTTGGGCATTATTTTTCGTCAGTAAAATTAGACCATTCTCCTCAGCATACTGATTCACAGGATCGACGAGACGAATTGACGCGTCTCTCACACTGTGAAACTTTTTTTGTATGTATAGTTCTATGGAATGTAACTCTAATTTTTTATACTTTGCTGCTCTGGCTATACCGCCCTTTTCAGGAAGACTTTCTTTACTATTTTTCTTTCCTGACCGCACCTTTTTAACTTTATTTGAACCCTCTAACCAATCTGCTATATCTGGATTGCTGTTTAGTAGTTCATACCAGTGTAGACATTTTCTATTTATGGCAAATTTGCTTTTGGGGCATTTGTCCATGAACTGCCTTGGGCTAACCATCCGCTTGCGCAGTTCTTCCGGATTGTTGGTTTTGATACTCAGTCTTTTTTTCATGTCCTCCAGCAGGTAACCGAACTCTTTCGGCGGACTCGTCATTTTCTCATCGCTTAGATTAAGCGCAAAACTCACTAGCTGCTCAAGTGCAATACTTGTATTTGTTCCAAGCACTTCAATATAACGGGGGTAGTTAAGTTTCTTACCAAGCGTGACACCAATGTCATCAGGTACCCAGTGTGGGTAAATTAGCTTCCAACAATCTGTTACATTCACACCATCAGACATTGCAAGAATTACCCATTC
>CAYZLS010000354.1:0-2693 GCA_964479355.1 uncultured Wenzhouxiangellaceae bacterium
CGATCGTAATCCCCTCAACAGGCCGGTCTGCGCACCACTCGCACACAACCGCCATCGCCGCGGTGTTGCAGGCGCCGTCGAGCATTATCTCCGGACTCTCGCCAACCACATGAAGCCGTCCCGGCCATGAAACCGTCGCGATGCCCTCACGTGCGGCGTCGGGCGTCACCGCCACCCCGGCAAGCGCCGCCGACTCCAGGACGGCGAGAGCGGTTACCGCATTCTCCCGCTGCATCGGGCCGTGTATGGGCACACGGACATTGTCGACTATCCAATTTATTCCACTGTAGTGTATGCTATCATTGATTATGCCCGCTGAAACATCGCGCCCGACGACCACGAGCGGTGCATCTTGTTCGCGCGCAATCTGTTCCAGCACTTCGACCACCGCCTCCTCCTGAGGCGCGCTCACCACCGGCACGCCCGGCTTGATGATCCCTGCCTTCTCGCGGGCTATCTCGGCGGGTATGTCGCCGAGCTTGCCCAGGTGGTCCAGGGCGATCGGAGTGATTACGCTTACAACGGGCGTTATGACATTCGTAGTATCAAGCCGGCCGCCCATGCCGACCTCGATCACCGCGATGTCTGTTCCCTTGCGTGCGAACAGGTCGAAGGCCAGCGCGGTCCAGACATCGAAGAATGTTAGCCCGGAATGACGTTTTGTAAGCGGCCGGAGCCGGTCCACGCCCGAAATGAAATCGTCGTGCCCGATCATGCGGCCGTCGATACGGATGCGCTCGCGGAAAGTGAGAAGGTGCGGAGAGGTATACAGACCTGTCGAAAGCCCGGCGCGGACGAGGGAAGCGGCGACCATGGCGGCCACGGAGCCCTTGCCGTTGGTGCCGGCGATATGGATGAAAGTCCCGCGGGTATGTGGATCGCCCAGGTCGGAGAGGAGACCCCGCACACGGTCGAGGTTCATGTCGCGGTCGTTATATCGCCAGTCGCCGGAGCGCTCGTAATCGATGAAACTATAGAGGAACTCGATTGCATCCCGGTACGACGGTGTCAGATCGTCGGCCATCGGCGGTCGCCATCGGTTATATAGTTGTGAATGGCCACGGCGGCTCGCTTCCCTGCCCCCATAGCTTCGATTACGGTGGCCGCTCCGGTGACGATATCTCCGCCGGCGAACACGCCCGGTTTGACGGTGTGTCCCTGATCGTCGGCGATGATGGTGCCCCAGCGTGATACCGTGAGGTCCTCGGTGGTTTCCGGCACGAGGGGATTGGGCTTGTTGCCGATGGCAACGATAACCGTGTCGGCGGGCACCTCGAACTCCGAGCCGGGCACTGGCAACGGGCGACGCCTGCCGGAATCGTCCGGCTCGCCAAGCTCCATCCGGATGCAACGCACCGACCGGACCATGCCATGTTCATCCCCGATGAATTCCACGGGTGCGGTCAGGAACTTGAAGACGATACCCTCTTCCATGGCGTGATGGCTCTCTTCGGCGCGGGCGGGCATTTCCGCCTCCGAGCGGCGATAGAGGATGGTCACGGACTCGGGACCGAGCCGGAGGGCCGTTCTCGCGGAATCCATGGCGACATTGCCGCCGCCGAGCACCACCACTTTCCGGCTGCACGGCATGGGGGTTTCGTAATCCTGGCGATAGCCCTTCATCAGGTTGGAGCGGGTGAGGTATTCGTTTGCACTGAAGATGCCGCAAAGATTCTCGCCGGGGACGCCGGGGAACACCGGTGCACCCGCGCCCGTAGCCACGTACACGGCATCGTACCCCTGTTCGAGAAGTTCGTCCACGGTGTCGATGCGGCCGATTACACAGTTCATCTTGATGGTCACGCCGATGCGCCTGAGGTACTCGACTTCGGCCTCGACGATGTACTTGGGCAGACGGAACTCGGGGATGCCATACACCAGCACGCCTCCCGGCTTGTGCAGCGCCTCGAACACTGTGACATCATGCCCGATCCGGCGCAGATCGTACGCTACGGTGAGCCCCGACGGCCCGGAACCGACCACTGCGATCCTTTTCCCCGATTGCGGCGGCAAGTCAGGCAGCTTGACCGCTCCGTCGATCCGCTCCGTATCGGCGGCGAATCGCTCGAGAGACCCGATGGCGACGGATTTGTCGGTCCTGACGCGGATGCAGAATTTCTCGCACTGGTCCTCCTGTGGGCAGACACGGCCGCACACAGCGGGAAGAGTGTTTGTCTCCTTGATCTTCATTGCCGCCTCGATAAAACGCCCTTCACTGATGAGCGAGATGAAAGCGGGGATATCGATGCTCACCGGGCAGCCGTCCACGCAGGGTTTATTCTTGCAATGGAGGCAACGGTCCGCCTCGAGAATAGCACGCTCGGCATCGAAACCGTACGGGACCTCCTCAAAATTGGTGATTCGCACTTCAGCCGGCTGCTCCCGCATGGTCTGTCGTTGAATTGCCAGACGTTCTTTCGGCGCCTTACCCATCGGCCCCCTCTTTCCTGATGCAACGGTCGTTGCCGTTTTCCGCCCCTGCCCGCTCACGTTCAACGGGATCCATCCGGTCGAACAGACGGAGCCGGTTCTCGAGTTCCTCGAAATCAACCTGTTGACCGTCGAACTCAGGACCGTCCACACACGTGAACTTCATTTCTCCGCCCACGGTCACCCGGCATGCGCCGCACATCCCGGTGCCATCCACCATCAGGGCGTTGAGACTGACGATCGTGGGGATGCCATGCTCCCGA
>CAYZLS010000355.1:0-2688 GCA_964479355.1 uncultured Wenzhouxiangellaceae bacterium
AAGGGGGCTCATTCAACGTCATCGCCGATATCATAGGTAGGGAGAAGCCCAAAGAAATTATTCTCTTGGGAGCACACCTCGATTCGTGGGATGTGGGTACCGGCGCGCTGGATGATGGTGTCGGTGTGGCGATCATAATCAGCACAGCCCAACTTATTGCCTCATTGCCAAAACGCCCACGCAGGACGATTCGCGTGGTCTTGTTTGCCAATGAGGAGCAAGGTGGATGGGGGGCCAAGCAATACGCGAAAGCACATGCCGACGAACTTCAGAACCATGTTGCAGCCACAGAGCCCGATCTTGGCGCTGGACGGATCTGGCAATTCGAAACACAGGTGCCCGCTTCCAGAAAATCCTTACCAGAAGAGTTGGCCGAACAATTGAGCTTTCTCGGAATTGAGCGCGGCGGAAATAAGACGCGCGGTGGTCCGGATCTCCAGCCACTCAAAAAAAAAGGGGTGCCAATACTTGGACTGAACCAGGATGGAACCTACTACTTTGATTATCACCATACACATGACGATACACTTGACAAAATTGACCCTTCTGCGCTGAGGCAGAACGTAGCCGCTCACGTCATCGTCAGTTACTTGCTTGCCGAGATGGAATAATGAACAGACGCGACTTTACTAAAACCCTGCTTGCAATGAGCTCGGTGCTTGCAACCCCTTCGGGCGTACTGGCCGACGCCAGTCAAAAGAATAGTGACGGTTTGCTGTCAAACCCCGTTGCCTATCAAGCAGGAGATACGATTTCACCGGAGGTTTTTGTTTCAGACAAGAACCAAGCCAGGCACAGTTTACTGTCTATCCTGAAGAACAATTCCCCCAATACAGTGAATGTGCTCTTTATCTTCGGTGGTGGCGCAATGGGTCACGATAGCCCGGGCGGCATCTGGTGTCCTGATTCCTTTGAAGACCTTAATATCATCCGGACACTCAAGGATGCTTATCGGAACACCCGGGTCGGATTTGTCTTTGTGGCCTGCGCACCTGTATTTCATAGTAAATATCTGGGATTCAGCGACCTCCTGTTTCTTGATCTGCCAGATGACTCCGTTGAATTCAAAAATGCTGTGAAACTGTTCATCGACAGCACACAGGCTGCGGTGGAAAACGGCATCATTCCACAACAGCCTTACTACGACTTTCGCTTGCGCTTGATGATGGACAGGTCTCCAGGGAATTCGCCGACTGCCGGTACGATATATGACTGGCAGGGAAGGTTTCGCGATCCGAACGAAAAACAAAAATATGGAACACCGAATATCTGGTTACTGGATAAAATGGGCAAAATTCTGACGCCACCTTTTCGCGACAATATGTATCACCCAAAACCAGGGGATAGCTTTCAAATCAGCTATACCGTATCCGATGTTGATCATGCAATACGTCAGCAACTGGAAAAATTTCAATGAATAGAAAATTATCCGACTTGCATCCCCAGCGGTACCCGACTGCAGGAGTGCAACAGTGTCGATCAAAGCAGTTATAGATCAGATTCGGAATGTGATTGGCGAAAGGATAACCACCAACGCCAGCATACTGGAACAACATGGGCACGATGAATCCTGGCATGAAGGGCGGCAACCACAAGCAGTCTGTTTTGTCGAAAGCACGAAAGAAGTGAAACAGATCGTACAGATCTGTAATGCCAACAATGTACCTGTTATTCCTTTTGGAACCGGTACCGGTGTTGCAGGACTGGTTAATGCGGTGTGTGGCGGGATTACAATCGATCTTTCAAGAATGGACAAGGTGCTGGATCTGCACACCGACGATTTCAATTGCCGGGTTCAGGCGGGTTTGACCCATCAAGGTCTCAATCAATACTTACGTGATACCGGATTGTTTTTTTCAGTCGATCCTAGTGCTGACGCGTCACTTGGCGGCATGGCCGCCACACGCGCTTCGGGGACCAACACGGTGCGATATGGAACCATGCGTGAAAATGTTATTTCCATTACGGTCGTGCTGGCGGACGGGCGTGTCATCAAAACGGGCTCAAGAACAAACAAATCCTCGGCTGGTTACGATTTGACCCATTTGTTCATTGGTTCAGAAGGAACACTGGGCGTCATCACCGAATTGACCGTGCGGCTGCATGGTCGCCCTGCTGCATCCGCATCTGCCTGTGTTCAATTTGCAGAATTGGACGCAGCGATAAACGCGGTCATTACAACGCGTCAATGCAATATACCCGTGGCCCGTATTGAGTTTGTCGATGAATTACTGGTCAGGGCGATCAACAAATACTCCAAAACTGAATTTGAACCCGCACCAACCCTCTTTGTGGGGTTTCACGGCAGTGAATCTAGCGTTAAGGAAGATGCCCGGCAATTTGGAGATATTTGCCGGGAGTTTGCTTGCGCGGGTTTTCGCTGGACAGCAAATGACGAGGAAGCCAATACCCTATGGAAAGCTCGTCATAACGCTGCCTATGCGTTTCTGGCCATGCGCCCGGGAAGCAGGAATTTCTCAACGGACGTTTGCGTCCCGGTTTCACGACTTGCTGAATGCATCAAGGAAACAAAGGCCGATGCAAATGCCAATGTAGATGTTGTTCATGTTATCGCCGGGCATGTGGGTGACGGTAATTTTCATGTAGCGTTTCTTATTGACCCTTCAATCGAAGCCGAACTGGAGCAAGTCGAGTCGTTTTATGACCGATTGGTTACCCGAGCACTTT
>CAYZLS010000356.1:0-2682 GCA_964479355.1 uncultured Wenzhouxiangellaceae bacterium
TGCAGATGGGTATAGGGGAAGCCAAGCGCATGCACGTCATTTACAATGGCGTGCATACTGCCATGCTGGCTGAGGGCATTGGGGCTCAGGTTGTATCGGCGTCACCACTGCTGCTATGTATCGGCAGTTTGACGCAGGAGAAGGGCTTGGCGGTGTTGCTGAAGGCCCTGCCGGAGCTACGTGTCCATTTTCCAAATTTGGGGCTATGTCTGGTTGGCGATGGGCCGTTGAAGGAGGATCTTCAGCGTCTGGTAAGAGAGTTGAACTTAGATACCTGCGTGCATTTCGTCGGCATTGTCGATGACGTGCGCCCTTGGTTGGCAGCTTGTGCGGTGCTGGTGATGCCTTCGCTGAGCGAGGGCATGCCATTGGCCGTCGTGGAGGCGATGGCGATGGGACGCCCGGTTATAGCTAGCAGTGTCGGTGGCTTGCCCGAAGTGGTAGTCGAAGGGGAGACTGGGCTGCTGGTGGAACCTGGGGATTCACATCGGCTGGCGCAGCAGATCGGTAGCCTATTGCAGAAACCTAGTGAGTTGCGGCGTATGGGCGCCAACGGGCGCCAACGAGCCATGCGGCACTTTACTCTAGAACGGGCCATAAGCCAGTTACAGGACTTGTATGAGGAATTGCTACAGACCCGGGAAGACAGGGCATGATACTGGTTACGGGGGGCAGTGGATACGTTGGCCGTTTTTTGCTAAAACGGTTGGCTCAGCAGCCCGAACGCGTATGTTGCCTGCTGCGCCCGGGGCGGGAACGTGGCGCTATCAAGGAATTGGGCGTTGATACGGTGGAAGGCGATTTAGAGCAGCCGGAGGCGTTGGCATCCATTTTTGCCGAAGCAGATGCCATTGTTCACTTAGTCCATATCCGCTATGCCCCCGCCGTATTACGCTATGCGGGAAATGCTGTTAAGCGCATTGTCCTCTTGAGTTCGCTGCGGCGGTTTTCGCGCGTGCCCTCGGCTTCTGTATTGGAGGTTGGAGAGGCCGAAAGCGCGGTGCTCGATTCGGCAAAACCGTGGGTATTACTGCGCCCTGCGATGATCTACGGGCCGGGAGACGATCGCAATATAAGTCGCCTGATGGTACATTTGCGGCGCTGGCGTTTCCAACCTGTTTTCGGTGACGGCCTGAGCCTGCAACAGCCGGTATATGTCGAAGATGTGGTCGAAGCAATTCTCGCCGCACTGGTGCGCCCTGCAATAGAAGGTCGGGCGTATGCGCTAGCGGGTGCATGCGCTATGACCTATTGCGAGTTGATTGGTGCCGTGGGTGACTCGGCGGGTATTGCTCCGCGCATAGTGAGGCTGCCGGTGCGTCCAAGCATTTGGGCCTTGAGCCTGCTGCGGCGCTGTGGGGTACTTAGCAGTATTGAGCCTGAGCAGATTTTGCGCCTACAGGAAGACAAAGCCTTTTCGATTGAAGAAGCGCGACGGGATCTAGGTTACGACCCCTTGGATCTGCAGCGGGGTTTGGCGCAGGTGAAGGCATGGACTCAATAAGCCTCGTCGAGGGGAGTATCTATTGGCTGGGCACGGCCTGGCCACTTGGGGACATTCCAAGGAAAGGATTAAGGACAATACAATGATTGTTGTTACCGGCGGTGCGGGTTTTATAGGATCGAACCTTGTTAAAGCGCTCAATTATCAGGGCATGGATAACATCCTGGTGGTAGATGACCTGTCAGAGGTCGACAAAGTGGGCAATCTGGCTGGATGCGACTTTATCGACTTTGTCGATAAAGAAGATTTCATTCAGAGAATAATTGCGTGTGATGAGTTTGAAGGGCTGGATGCGATCTTTCATCAGGGCGCTTGCTCCGACACGATGGAATCGGACGGCCGCTACATGATGCAAACCAATTACGAGTATTCCAAAACTCTGCTCGAGTGCGCCAGTAACCGAAGTGTTCCCTTTATTTACGCGTCTTCAGCTTCCGTTTATGGTGATGGTACCACCTTTATCGAAAAGCCGGAGTTTGAAAAAGTACTTAATGTCTATGCGTATTCGAAATTGCTATTCGACCACTATGTTCGGCATCACCAAAACAGTTTGGAGTGCCAAACTGTGGGGCTACGATACTTTAATGTTTATGGGCCTGGCGAATCGCATAAAGGCCATATGGCGAGCGTCGCCTGGCATTTTTCCCAGCAGCACCAAGAACAAGGCTACGTAAATCTGTTTGAAGGCAGTGGCGGATACGCAGATGGCGAGCAATTACGGGATTTTGTGTTTATAGATGATGTAATAAAGATAAATTTGCATTTTTTATCGCATCCGGAGATTTCCGGAATATTCAATGTGGGTACCGGGCGCGCGCAAAGTTTTAATGAGGTTGCAGCTGCCGTGCTAAATACGTTGAGTGGAGAACAGCGAACGATCGCCGAGTGGGTGAAGAAAAAAGCGATTCGCTACATTCCGTTCCCCAAGCAATTAGAAGGTAAATATCAAAGTTACACTCAGGCCGACCTGGATCAACTGACCGTACAAGGCGAATACTCGGCGCCATTCGCCGACGTGGAAGAAGGTGTGTCAGCATATATGGCGGGCCTTAAAGCTTAGTTCGAAACGACCGCTATATACTCAAAGCGCCAAGGTTACCTTTTCCCATAAGTCAACGAATACTATCTTAAAAAGTGTGCGGCGTCAGCTAACGTGACACCAACTAGCCGCTTTACCT
>CAYZLS010000357.1:0-2677 GCA_964479355.1 uncultured Wenzhouxiangellaceae bacterium
GTGCTGGATTCAAGCCCGGTAGCACCGTTTATTTAGCCGATTACGGCTCTCAGGGAGACAGAAGCCGCGCCGTGTCCTGCAGAGAACAGCCAGTTTAGCGAAGTATTGGTTTCACACCTTCAAGCAAACAACCCCATTGCTGGCGGGGCCCTGGATTCCGGCAACAGGCCTGTTGCGGTTGGAGTTACGTTTTCATCCAGGTGAGCAAGTATCTTGCGGATCACTCCGGGTCTTCGATGCTGACAATAATCCTGACGTCACCACCGCATTTACTGCAGGTTTCAATATCGATATCGAACACCCGTTTCAACCGTTGTGCCCAAGTCATGGCTGCCCGGCACTCGGCTGGAGTTTGGTTCTCATCAAGTGACCGGGGGTTTTTGACTTTGCCCCGTCTTGCCGGAGTTACCTGCGCACGGTGTTTACTGTTCGGGGCGAAGACACCATGGAACCGGGTGAGGTTGACTCTGGGCTTGGGAACCAAAGCGACCAGCCTGGAAATACAATCCAGTGGTTCGAATATCACATGGGTTGTACCATTGCGCCAGGGTGTTTTCAACTCATAACGCACTTGACCATTCCTGGTCAGTGACAAACGTTTCATGGAGATTGCCAGTCTTGTGATGTATCGGCACAAGCGTTCCAGCCTGGTACGCTCATTGGCCTTGGTGGCAACCCCTGCATGCAATGAGAAACCAGCGGTTTCAGCCACGGGGCACTGGGATTACCGGTCCTATTCGGCTCAGCATTAAAGCGTATCACCGAGGGAGTAGAGTGAGACTGCTTGCAGGCTCCCGACCAATTGCGGGTACTCCGGAGGAGTGCAAGCCGCTGCACCGAATAGGACGGGTGATTACAGTGCGTCCGGCTGATATCACACCAAGTAAGTGCCATTCGGTTCAGAGTCAAAATTACTGATTGTGGAGCGGCAGGAGGAAGCTCGAGCTATCAATTGGGGGAGGTGCCCGCCGCCCGCATCATCAGCTTCGCATAATAGGTTGCTGCCTGAACAATACTGTCAATAGAGATTCGTTCATTGGTACCATGAAAGGTACCCATGACCTCCTGATTCACCACGATGGGATTGAATCGGTAGGCATCGTCAGCGACTTTTGCGTAATGTCTCGAATCGGTTGCTGCGATCAACAGGCCTGGAGCAATAAGGACATTTCCAAAAACATCTTTGGCGGTTGCAGCAATTGTGTTGAAGCCGACTGATGTGGTGCTGGAAACACTCGATGCACTCGACCCGGTCATCACATTGAGGGTTATTCTGTCATCATCAACAGCCTCCCTGATGTGGTCAACAACCCCCTCAACACTGTCTCTGGGATGCAGACGGAAATTCACAACAGCGATCGCCTTGATGGGTAACACATTGTCTTTGATACTGCCGCTCAACATGGTGGGAGCAGTGGTGGTACGCAACATGGCATTGCTGGATGCCTGGTTTGACAGGATCTTGTCCAGGATCGAACTAAACAACCATTGATTCGCAAACATCATGCGTTGCTCAAATGGCATGTAACGACTCAACTGGTCGTACATCTCAACCGCCAGCCCATCGATACCGCCAGCAAGGGGTACCTTCTGCAAATTGACAATGGCCTGAGCCAGAATACCAACAGCCGTTTCCTTCGGTGGCGCAGAAGAGTGTCCACCCTCTGCGGTCGCGATGATTTCAACGGACATGAATCCTTTTTCCGCAACATTAATGGTTGCGACGGGTACATCAACGCCAGGGAAGAGTCCGTCCATTAAAAAGCCGCCTTCATCCAGAGACCAGGCCAATTGAACCCCCTGGGAAGCGAGGTGTTTAGCGACTCCTTCAGCACCAACATCACCGCCTAATTCTTCATCGTGGCCAAAACTGAAATAAATGGTGCGACTGGGGTGAAAGCCCTGTTTGATTAAATAGGTTACGGCTTCTATCTGGGCGATTACACCAGACTTGTCATCCAAGGCGCCGCGTCCCCAGATCCAACCGTCATCAACCACACCTGAAAATGGTGGCCACGTCCACAGGTTTTAGGTCCCGGGAATGACTGGCACCACATCATAATGACCTGTGAGCAGGATTGGTTTCGCAGCCATGTCCGACCCCTGCCATTTTAAAAGGATTGTGTAGTCACCTATGATCTCACGAGTCATGATCGCATGAGCTTCAGGATAGGTTGCCTGTAACCATGCGATGAAACCTTCAAAAGCATCTGGATCGAGGGGCGTCGGTGGCTGATTTGACACAGTCTTGAACTGAATAGCCTGCGACATATGATAAGACAGCAAATCGGTATCAAGGTCCATAGTAATGGTCTCGACGGGTTCCAGCTCAATGGGGGTGTGCATGACTGTGCGCACCACAACAACGGCGACCACGATGGCCAGCAACGAAGAGATGAGAGTAACCAATTTCTTCATAATGTGACCTTATTCATCGTCCAGATTAATCCCTAAGGAGTGTACCGACTTATTATGACAAAACAATGGGCAAAATATAGCGTAAGCGGGCGGGTGGCCCACCCTTAATGATGTTTCTTGTGGAAAAAAATTTCTGTCACCTGTTCCAGGGCCTGTGGCACAAATCTAAAGAAGAGCAGATGGCCGGAGTAATTTGATCGATGCGCTGTAATATACACGTCCTTCCGGGACACTCCATCTACGACTTATTGTAACCTCT
>CAYZLS010000358.1:0-2671 GCA_964479355.1 uncultured Wenzhouxiangellaceae bacterium
ATCATCATCAAGAATGTCCTCACTCAGGAAGAAATCGAAACTCTGGTAGCTGTTGTCAATCGCGAATTCCCTCGCGACTACGGCGACAGCACCGGCCACAAAAGCCGTCCCGGCTACCGTCACGCAAGCAACGTATCCGCTTGGGACCCTGCCTGTCAGAACCTGATCGATCATCCCAAAGTCACACCCTATCTCGCAGAGCTTCTCGGCCCCAAATTCCGCCTCGATCACGACTATTGTATCTTTATGGACAAAGGCGGTAGAGGCGGTTCCCTCCACGGCCATAAATGGGAGCGAAATCACGAGTATAAATATCGCGACGGTGAAATGCGAAACGGCCTCTGCGTAGCCATCTTCATCCTCGCCGACGCCAAAGAGGGTGACGGTGGATTCGCCTGTATTCCCGGCAGTCACAAAACCAATTTCGGTGAATACTTGCCTAGGGACGTGCGCCGATTTGAGCGAATCCCGGATTACGTCGCACAGCCACCCGTCAAAGCCGGCGAAGTCGTGATCTTTACCGAAGCCTTGATCCACGGCACACTCTCCTGGAAAGGGGATCACGAACGCCGCACATTTTTGTACAAATACAACCCTGGACACGTAATGTCCGCACCCGATCACTATCGCCTCGAAAACTACACAGACCTTACTGAACCGCAGAATAGGATACTCACTGCAGCTTCAATTCACGACCGTCCGGATAGTGTTGAAACGAACTCCTGAAGCTTCATTCTTGACGAAATGAAGAACCATTCACACCTTGGCTGAACCTGCTTTGAACCAGGCCGAACTCTGAAACTTCTCTCCATTTCCTGTGGCTTTACAATCCGCACAGCCGGTGACATGTTCTGCTGCAGGGGTGATTTTAGCGCCAGACTTCTCCCGGGCAAAGTTTAGTACTCCGTTCTAAGCCCTGATCTTTTCCCCACTAGAAAGGATTCCCGAATGCCTGTCGATCGACCCAACGTGCTGATGATTATGTCCGATGAACACGACCCCGCAGTCCTTGGCTGTTACGGTGACCCGGTAGTACAGAGCCCACACCTGAATCGCCTGGCCGACGAGGGCATCACCTTCGACGCTGCCTACACCACCTCCCCGCTGTGTGCACCGGCAAGGGCAAGCTTCACGGCTGGCAAATATGTCAGTCGCTGTGGCGTCTGGAACAACGATTGCAAGCTGCCCTCAGACGATTATCCCTCACTTCCTTCCATTCTGGAAGCCGTAGGCTACGAATCGTGGCTTGGCGGAAAAATGCACTTTGCTCCCAATCGCAGGTATGGCTTTAAGGACTTGTATTACAGCGATTCGAATATCGCTGAAAAATCCGGTAAGGGTGCCCGTCGACACCCCGACGACACCACTGAATCCAGCCGAGGCTGGCAAGCCCGCGTCGCCGAGTTCCACGCGGGGGATACATCCAGAGTACTCGAAAATGATCGCGCCGTAACCCGCGAGTGCAGCGCATTCCTGAGGTCTCGGAAAGCTTCGGACAAGCCCTTCTTCCTGCTCGCCGGCTACCTGGCGCCTCACTTCCCGCTCATCGTGCCGGAAGAGTACTACGAGCGCTACCGGGACCGCGTACCAATGCCCAATATCCCCGAAGGATTTCTGGACACGCTGCCCACCAACTACAAACATTTGAGATACGGATTTGGCGTTTCACAGGCCACGCCGGAACAAATCAAGCTCGGAAGGGAGCTCTACTGGGGTTTTGTGAACTGGCTTGACGACGAAATTGGAAAACTGCTTGAATCTCTGGGAGATTCAGAAATCGCGGACAACACCGTGATTATATACTGCTCCGATCACGGTGAAAACAAAGGTGATCACAGTCTTTGGTGGAAGAATAACCTCTACGAACACGCTTCCCGAATGCCTTTGATCGTTCGCTGGCCGAAACGCTGGCAGGGCGGGCAACGCCGAACGGGCGCGTGCTCTCTGGTGGACCTCACGAAGACAATTGCTGAATTGGGTGGCGCCGAATACCCTGAAGATTGGGACGGCGATTCACTGCTTGGAAATCTGGACAGCGGCGAGGCCGGTTGGAAGGATTTAGCCGTGAGCGAATACTACGCCCACAACATCTGCTCGGGATTCCAGATGCTTCGGAAGGGCAGTTGGAAATACGTCTATCATACGCGAATGGACGAGTCACACGGCCCGGAACGCGAACTCTACAATCTGGCCGAGGATCCCGGCGAATTCAACAACCTGTCGGCTCAGCCGGATCAAGCCAGTCGGGTTGGAGAATTGCACGCGTTACTGGCAAAAGAACTTGGCCGTGACCCGGAGGAGGCCGAGGCCCAATGCCGTGCCGATTGTGCGCGTGGATACGGTGACCAGTAGCGCAGCCTTGTAGCCTGAATATTGAAGATATGACCCCAATGAATTTCCCGAGGAAACTGGAGTAGAGAAATATTCTACACGTCAGGAATCAATGATTTTGTGAATGATTCAAACAATCTCATTCCAGAGGAAATGTTACTCTTAAGATATTAATATTATGTCACTTACCTGATTCATTACGAAAGCACTTTACCTAAGTCCAGAACTCAACTAGGATACATTTGTGTAGATACTACAAAGTTAAGATCGAGCGCTTTCAACAAAGTTACCAATGCGTCCGATTCCTCTCTTTCAGAGTGAAATATTCAGCTCGGTTTCA
>CAYZLS010000359.1:0-356 GCA_964479355.1 uncultured Wenzhouxiangellaceae bacterium
GATAATGGCGGCGCCCTAGCATCTATGCTCGGCCTGTTGCTGGCACTATCCTGGTACCTGTGGGCCTGGAACCGCCATGGCCGCGACCCGCGCAAGGGAATCATCATCCCACGCTTTAAACCACCTAAAGGTCTGACGCCAGCAGCCAGCTCTTATATTCACAAAATGTCATTCAACAGCCAGGCTTTTTCTGCAGCGGTGGTCAGTTTAGGTGTCAAGGGTCAACTTGAAATCCACGAACAAGAAGATGGTTTTTCATTGCGACTGAAAAAACCGTCAGCGCACAGCATGCCAAGTAAGGGCGAGAAGTCAGTGCTTGATGCGCTGTTTGATTCTGGTACTACAGAAGTAGAACT
>CAYZLS010000359.1:366-2639 GCA_964479355.1 uncultured Wenzhouxiangellaceae bacterium
TGATAACTACGAGGTGTTCATGCGGGCTAAAAGTGCATTGAATAAAGCACTCAAAAATGAGCACCTCGGGCATGTGTTTAACCTCAATGCGATTTATGCCTTACCGGCCCTGGGCATCACCAGCCTGGCAACTGTTGGCATCGTCCTTCTATCCAGCGGGCCTGTAATCTGGGTTTTATTCGCTATTCTTAGTATCATCCTGCATGTGATATTTTTGTTTCTGTTGCGGGCACCCACACCTGCCGGGCGTCTTATCATGGATAAGATCAAAGGCTTTAAGATGTATCTGAACACGGCCGAACAAGATCGGTTGAACCAGATGCAGTCACCACAAATGACGCCGGAAGTTTTTGAAATGTTCCTGCCCTATGCCTTTGCCCTGGGTGTTGAAAACCAGTGGTGTGAACGCTTTGCCAGCGAATTCCCGGCCGAACTCGAAGCGGGTGGCCGCTATCATCCGGGCTGGTATGTCGGCCAGCATAGTGGCTTGGCCGGCCTGCACCATCTCGGCAACAAATTCAACGACAGCTTTTCCAGCGCAATCTCAGCAGCTGCAACATCACCCAGTTCCTCAGTAGGCTCAGGAGGTGGTGGTTCCTCCGGTGGGGGCGGAGGCGGTGGGGGCGGTGGTGGTTGGTAAGGAGTAGCTTTTGACATTGAATAAACAACCCAACTCAGACATGTGTTTTGTCTGCGGGAGACAAAACCCGGTCGGTCTCTACATGGATTTTCGCGATGACGGCGAGAATGAAGTCGTCAGTAAATACACTGTAGCGAGCCATTATCAGGGTTATCCCGGAATTGTACATGGTGGCGTGCTAGCCTCCATGCTCGATGAAATAATCGGCCGGGTCTCCATGATCGGTGATCCGCATCATTTTATGATGTCAGTCAAACTGCAGGTGCTCTATCGTCACCCGGTGCCAATTGAAACGCCTTTGCTGATTAAAGGCCGGATCGTACGATTACGTGGCAGGCTCGGCAGAGCACAGGGTGAAATCACCCTGCCCGACGGATTGGTAGCTTGTGAAGCTTCCGTGACACTTGCCGATATCCCAGCTGAATTGTTGACACAAGCTAATCGTGCATTTCTAGATTGGCGAGTTGCCCCCTAGGGGGCGTTCTCAGGTCGAATTCACTCATACATATTGTTAGACTGCGAACATGCACCTAGGCCTGACCGCATTACTTGAGTTCTACTACACACACCGCAATGACAAAGCGCTGGTTCTGGGCACTGTGAGTGCCACTGAGGGCTCCACCTACCGAAAACCAGGCGCAATGATGCTGATTGCGACAGACGGCAGTTATCAAGGCCTGATTTCCGGAGGATGCCTGGAAGCAGACCTTGCCTCGCGTGCAAATGAAGTATTTGCAAAAGGAAAAACCCAGGATGTCTGCTACGACATGAGCCGGGGAGATGACTTCGCCTGGGGTCTGGGACTAGGCTGCGAGGGCAGCATTCAATTACTGCTGCAACGGCTGAACCGCAGCGATGATTTCGGTTTTCTTGAAACACTGCGCCAAGCCTGGCAGCAGCGGCGCGGCGGAATGCTATGTCTGGTCACCAGCAGCACCGATTCCACCTACCAGGCAGGCTGTTTTTGGCTTGATTGCGGGCCTAGTTTATCTCGCAGCGTACCGGAATCTCTGTCCCACCTGAAAGTGTCAACAAAGTCATTATTATCTGAACCACAAGACCGGTCCCGGCGGTTTCAACAGGATTCAATTGATACCGCCAACGGGCAACTAAAGGTGATTTTGATCCCTGTTTTGCCACCCCCGGCCATATTGATATGTGGAGCAGGTCACGATGCTGTACCGGTTGCACGCCTGGCAGCGGAGATGGGCTGGGACTGTACGGTTGTGGATCACCGACCTGGATTTGCTCGTGCAAAACGGTTCCCGGATTCCTGTGAGGTCCGTCTGCTACAGCCGGAGGACCTCAGTGCACAGGTTCCGCTTGAGGCTTATGATGCCGCAATCCTGATGACCCATCACCTGGGCCATGACCGGAAATACCTCTCACAAGTTGTCAAAGTCGGTATTGCTTATATCGGTTTGTTGGGACCCCGTGCGCGCCGAGACCGATTACTCAAAGAAATCGATGCATTGGATGTTCATGTTCACGGACCGGCCGGTCTGAACATTGGCGCCGAGATGCCGGAATCCATTGCATTGGCAATCATTGCCGAAATCCACGCCTTTTTAAACCAGCGTGATGGCAGTATGTTGACCCGAAGCGATGTATGAATACCCCGGAACTCAGCATC
>CAYZLS010000360.1:0-2639 GCA_964479355.1 uncultured Wenzhouxiangellaceae bacterium
GTGATGCGGACGCGGAACTGCCCGCCGTTTTCCCAGGTGTTGTCGGTGACGATGATTGCAGCAACAGATGATATCCCTGAATATTGTCTTGTCTATGGTGTTATCGCGCCTGAGATACAATTTGTTGTGCAGTTTCCTTCGAACTGGAACAGGCGCCTGTTTATCCACGGTAATGGCAATGACGGTGGTGAATCTGTCTACGATTATTATGGAAAAGATATCAGGAATACTGCAGTTCGCCATGGCTTCGTCGCCAGCTTCAGTAATATGGGTCATGATCGTGAATCCTTTCAAGGTGGTACCTGGGGTAAAAATAACCTGCAGCGGGAGCTGGATTTCGGTTATCGCGCCCTGCATCTGAATACGCTGGTCGTTAAACAGATGATCGAAAGCTATTATGGTCGCCAAGCCGCGTATTCCTATTTCGATGGTTGTTCCACCGGTGGTGGACAGGGACTAAAAGCAGCACAACGTTTTCCCAATGATTTCGACGGCATCCTCGCTGGCGCACCGGTTTCCGACCCAGCCAGCCTGCTTCTGTATTTCTGGAATATCAACAAGGCCCAAGAAGTGATGCAACTGGATAAGGACCGGCTGCAGCAACTGGGTAAGATTATTATGAAAAAGTATGACGAAGTGGATGGAGTAAAGGACGGCGTCATCAATAATCCCGCTGCAATTGATTTCAAACCCGAACGAGATTTATCTCGTGATAGTTCGGGAAAAAGAGGATTTACCGATAAGGAAATTTCCGGCCTGAGCCGAGCCTACGGGGGTATGCGATATCAAGGACGGGAAATCGCACCTGGTATACCTCTTGGCGCTGAACTGACGGGCTTATCATATAAGCGACACTCACTTATCCCCGGCCCACCTGCTTCTGCATGGGAAGGCAGGGTAATACCGGATAACCGAGGTCTTGTTGTATCACAAATGATCATGGATAGCTGGTTTCGCTACGTGTTATTTGATACGGATGAACCGGAATTCGACTGGCGCACACTTGAGCTGGAAACAGCATTGCCAAAACTGGATATAAAGGCTGCAATGTTATCGGGAAGAGAAACCGATTTGAGCACTTTTCAGCAACTTGGAAATAAACTTCTGCTCTATACCGGCTGGGGCGATGTCGGTGTTAATCCTTATTTCATTAAAAATTATTATGATGAGATGGTGCAAAGCACCGGACCAGGCACGACAAAATTTGCACGTCTGTTTATGGTTCCCGGTATGTTCCATTGTAAGGGCGGATATAACGTGGATCGTTTCGACGCTATGACCGCTCTTATCAACTGGGTAGAGGCCGGCCATGCACCAGACAGAATTATTGGTAAACGAATGAAGGGAAAAAAAGTCTCCCGTACCCGTCCTCTTTGCCCTTATCCCAAAGTTGCTAGCTATCTCGGTAAAGGCAGTACCAACAAGGAAGAAAATTTTGAATGTAAATAAGAATCTTAATACACGGGCATTACTTAATTAAAATCTATGCTTAGAGAAGGCTTGTTTCGTCACTTTCTTTGGTTCAGTTTATGCCTGAACATGCTACCCAATGTATATGCTAAAGACGAGAATGCAGTGTCTTATCCCAAACTAAATGAAAAACTGATTAAGGTTGAACAACTTAGTCAATCCGCACGGCAGACAACAAAGAAACGTAGATACGTTGAAGCACTTGCAGATTTAAATAGTGCATTGGAACTGCTGAGTGAACATCAAGAAAGTGAATCCCAGGTCAAGATTGCCACCCTGCATTGTCAGCTCGGTACTGTCTACATAGAACAGGGTCGCTGGCCCGAAGCTGAGGAAAGCCTGTCAGTTTGCCTGGAAGCTGCTCGCCGTCTGCATCAAAGTAAATTGGCTGGAGAGGCCCTAGTTAAACTGGGGCAAAATGCTTTCAAGCAGGGTCAGTACGAGGTAGCCATTTCACATTTGCAGGAAGCAGTCACTCTGACAACAAACATTAACGATCTGTCGGGACTTGCCTTCGCCAGGTTATGGTTGGGGGCTACTGCAGCAATAAATAATAATTTTGAACAAGCTGAAAGCGAACTGCTCGAAGCTGTAGAAATAGCCAGAAAAGCAGAAGATCCATCAACAGAAGGTCGCGCACGCAATATTCTTGGGGAGAATTCTCGGTTAGCTGGACAATATGAAGCAGCCATCAAGCATTACCAGCAAGCGCTAAGTATTTACGAGCCCATCGACAATCGTTTTGGCATGACAATGGTGATCCATAACCTGGGGCACGTGATGATGATGATGGGTGATACACAAACAGCACTACAATATTACGATCGCTCTCTCGAAATGGCGATAGAAATTAATGCTATTCCAGCAGCACTCGAAATACTGGCCGCCCTGGCGGCAATTGCTAAAAATGCAGGTGAAGTTGGGCGCGCCCTGGACTTATTAGGTCTAGTGTACGCACATTCAGCTGCGCCAAAAGAAGCATTGCATATGTTTGCTGATCCTACACTGGCACTTTTACAAAAAGGATTTCAAGCAGAGCGAATCGAATCCGGGCTTGCTCGCGGTCGCGCCCTTGAATTTGAAAAGGTCGTAGACGATATCCTAGCAAAGAAATAGCGTAAATAAGGGGGGTCAGATATAATTAATACTCTCTAAGCCCCATTCCCACG
>CAYZLS010000361.1:0-2636 GCA_964479355.1 uncultured Wenzhouxiangellaceae bacterium
AGCTTTGGTGGCCGATTTGGGCGAATTCTGGAATCGCACCTACTCCATGATCGCTGTCACCCACTGATTTGGTGCCACCATCTAAATGAATGTGGGTGAATTCTCCGTGACCTTCCCCGACACTCTTGGCGACGATCGATTTCAGAAAATTACGTGGCCGAACGGTTTTGAGCCAAGCTTGGTTTGAGGTCTGCTTGGCCGGTGCGTACCATGAAAATAGAAATTCGCCGCGATAAACATCGGCCGCTTTGTTCACTCAAATCCTAAGGCAGGTCATCATCTGCAACCACGTGTGTCAGTTTTGCCGCTACAATTCCGGCACGTGCACACGCTGCGTCATCTGCCGCAGCCGCGCCAGAGACCCCGACTCCACCGATGAGAAAGCCATTCAAAGTATAGATTGGCTCACCTCCTTCAAGAACCGCTATCTGCGGCGCCAGACCGAGTAATGGGTTCTTTTTTGCGAGATTTTCATATTCTTTCGTGGAGGCACCGAACAACGCAGACGACGATGCCTTCCACAACGCAATATCCGCCGCACCGAGGACCGCTCCGTCCATTCTTAGAAAAGTGACTAAGTTCTTCCCCTGGTCAACAACTGCTATTACGACGCGCAAATGTTTCTTTTCCGCGAACTCCTCACATCCCCTCAGAATCATTTTTGCCGATGACGACGTTAAAGCAGGCCGCATTTCTTGCGCAACGAGATTACCACTGGGGGAGGACAATAGAGCAATTGTCGCCGCAAGAGTCACTCTCTTGGTAATTTGCACCCACCGCATATCAACTCCCCTACGTGTGCTGAGTCGGTGCGTCAGGTGGCGTCTGCACTGAATGCCGGCAGACCGCAGTGTTTACCCCCTCCGATATTTCCTGAAAGGGAAACACAGCGACTATTCCTGTTTTCATCAGATATCTCCATTGTTACTGTGGGTGTCACATTGGTTCTATTCTTTCAGATTGTCAATACCCGCTGTTCCCGCCTGCTGATCAAGGCTTTCCATCGGCCATTGAAGGTCCTTTTTCAAGTCCAGGCCTTTCCCAAGGGTTTTAGAGAAGTGCGAAAACACATAGTCCAGATCCCACGGTCCATTGTCGCGACTTTCCAGAACCGCCTCATGGCAAGGTTCGCTCCAACGGATATATTGGTATCCGTATGAGCCGAATATACGCCCACTAATTCCAGCCGCCTCGGGAGAGGCAAGATAAACAATCAGAGGAGGAACGGTGTCAGGTCGTTGATCCGGAGGCGCGGCGTCACTGGGTTTGATTTCCGCCCCGGGATAGTAAGAGTCAGCCATGCGAGTCATCGAAGCCTGGGTCAGGCAGTTGGCCGTAACATTGTAGTTCACCATCGCATTCGCGATCGCTCTGGTCATCCCGACGACCGCACCCTTGGCTGCCGCATAGGCGAATGTGTCCGGAACTCCAGACATGAATGAATCTGACGTGAAATTTAACAAGCGACCATACTCACCCCGTTCTTTCCAATGCAGAGCGGCAAAGTGGCTCGTGTACATCATGCCATCCATGTGCACGCGCCGCAGGGCGTCCCAGTCGTCGCTGGAAACGCTTTCGATCGTGTTCACTCGAAAATTGCCAGCGTTATTGACCAGAATATCGAGCTTTCCCCATTTTCTGATTGGAGCCTCAATCATCGCTTTTGCATCGTCCCGGTTCGAGACATCACAGGCAATTGCCATTGCGGTGCCTCCGGCAGCAGCAATTTCGTCTGCAACCGCATCCGCGGGTTCGCTGCTGGTACCGGACCCATCTACCTGACTTCCATTGTCCGCAATTACTACTTTGGCGCCTTCTCTGGCCATTAGTAGTGCGGTACAGCGTCCCACGCCGCGTCCACTTCCAGTGACGATTGCGACTTTACCCTCTAATTTCCCCGGCATATTTTTTCTCCTCGAAATTGCGACACTAATAAGGTCTGTATGTGTTTTACCGCTAAATCAATTCGCAACCTGTGTACCACCTGCGGTGCCAGGCCCTAATTCGGCAATGCGTAAGCGATAACATGATTGCCCCGCCTCGTTTACATCGGTACGTGGCCACCTGTCTTTACGAACTCTTCCACGACCGCCTGTCCCAGACCGAAAGTCCCGCTGGCGATCACAAACACTTTTTTCTTTAGTCCCATCACCAACTACTTCACTTGATCCCTGTCTGCCACCTGACTGAAATGACCGATCACTTCAGTCAAACGTCAGGATTCAGGGAACAATTTTCTAAAAATCATAATAGTTTTTGAACTAAATACAAATCCTATGATAACGTATCCATTGGCTTGCAAGCCAACTATTTTTGTCCGGTTTACTGATTCCACCGGCTCGCAACCCCTTGTCAAAAAGAGTGAGCAGAGACATATGAGTAAGCAACGTGACTGAAGCATTCATATTTGATAAATTCAGGACCCTACCTTGATGCTTGCCAGCCCAACACCATTCGCCCGAATCGCACTGGATGAGTTGGAACACCGTGGCCACGGCACGGCCCTGGCCAACTTCTGTATAGACGCTGGTATGGGTACTGCAACGATCATCGAGAGGCTTTGACATAGGTGAAACGATGTCCGGACAGACCGCCGAAAGCCAACCCGTTTACGAGACACTGCGTTATCGGCTGGC
>CAYZLS010000362.1:0-2622 GCA_964479355.1 uncultured Wenzhouxiangellaceae bacterium
CCCTCACCTCTGCTAAAAGCAAATTCCTATCCCTAGATGACTCAGAAATTTCAGACTTGATAGCCAAATATCCTGGAATAATGTATATGTTTGATAACAATAATCTTGATGAATGTATCAAAAATATTTGTGAAATTATAAAAAATAGGAATAGTAAAATTATTAATAACATAGCATTAGAATATGCTAGTCAACATCTTGACAAAGAAGTGATATTGCCAAAGTTCGCAGAAAGTATTCTGCTAAAAAATATTAATTGAAAGGATAGATAAATGAAACGTGCGTTAGTTTGTGGTGCTGGTGGTTTTATTGGTGGCCATTTAGTTAAACAATTAAAAAATAAGGGATATTGGGTTCGTGGTGTAGATATTAAGTATCATGAATACGTTGAATCTCCTTCGGATGAATTTATTCAAGGCGATTTAAGAAGCCCTGAAGTGGTAAAAGATGTGATTGATCTGCCTTTCGATGAGATATATCAATTGGCAGCTGATATGGGGGGAGCAGGTTTTATTTTTTCGGGTGAAAACGATGCAGATATTATGCATAATTCTGCCATGATCAATTTGAATGTAGTTGAAGCTTCTGTTAAAGCAGATGTGAAAAAAATATTTTATTCGTCTTCCGCATGCATGTACCCCGAGCGAAACCAGATGGATCCGGACAATCCTAATTGCGCTGAAGATTCTGCTTACCCTGCCGAACCAGACAGTGAGTATGGCTGGGAAAAACTTTTCAGCGAAAGGTTTTATTTAGCTGCTAATCGAAATTATGGCATTGAAGTTCGAATCGCCCGTTTTCATAATATTTTTGGACCTGAAGGGTCCTGGATTGATGGTCGAGAAAAAGCTCCAGCTGCCATGTGTCGGAAAGTAGCAGAAGCACCCGATGGAGGTGAGATTGAAATGTGGGGCGATGGTGAGCAAACCCGTTCATTTTTATATATAGATGAGTGTCTCGAAGGTGTAAAACGGCTTATGGAGTCTGATTTTATGGGTCCAGTCAACATTGGCAGTGAAGAGATGGTGACCATAAACAGGCTAGCAGAAATGGCCATGGATATTGCTCAAAAAAAACTGACCATAAAACATATTGATGGACCTTTGGGAGTGCGTGGGCGTAATTCCGATAATCAATTGATAATCAAAAAACTGGGTTGGGAACCTACAGAAACCCTTTATGATGGACTGAAGAAAACATATTCATGGATTTCCGAGCAAGTGATGACAAATAATCTTGAGGGAGTATAATATTCATACTGAAATATTTTTTATTTAATAAATTGTAGATAGGATATATCCCTTTAATGATATTCTAAAAATATAATCATATATTATGAATCGCCAGAACTAAACCTATAGTCAAAAACCATAGATTATTTTCTAAATTCTAATTATAATATTTCTCTATTAATAATAATGATAATTACATTTCTTTAATTAAATAATCTATTTATATTGTTTAACTCTTAATATAGTTTTGAATATTAATATGAAAAAAATAATAATATCTATCCTACCTAAATCATTTCAAAAAAATATAATTAAGTATATTCGATTGTTAATGGAAATGCTTGGTTTTAACATTTATAGTTTGTCTAATTATTATTCACCTTTACCTATAGAATCAAAAATTAAGAAAAATATAAATCGTTGGAATAAACCAAGTTCAATGGTAGGAATAACTTATGACGTAGAGCAATATAAAGTACTATTTAAAGAACTTCTTTATAAATACGGGGCTGAATTTAATTCTCTACAGAATTATGAAGAAAACCAGTTAAAGGGTTTTGGTCCTGGATATCCTAAATTGGATGCACTTGTTCTTTATATGATGATTAGAAAGATAAAACCAAAGAGATATTATGAAGTAGGGAGTGGTTTATCAACATATTACTGCAATCTTGCTGCTAATAAGAATTATGAGAATGGAGATAAATTAATAATGAAGTGTATTGAACCATATCCATTTGGAAATTTAAAAGCAATTCAAAATATTGAAGTAATTGAGGATGAGGTCCAAAATATCGATACTAATGTATTTTTAGAGCTTGATAAGGATGATGTTCTATTTATTGATTCATCTCATGTAGTGAATATAGATGGAGATGTACCATTTTTATTTCTTGAAATATTACCTATACTAAAGAAGGGTGTTATAGTGCATATTCATGACATACCATTCCCTTATAATACACCTTATCCAGCAGAACAATGGATACTTGGAGAAACAAGTAATTCTCCAGCTTGGCCTATGTATTGGAATGAAGCGATGTTATTGCAAGCATTTTTATCATTCAATAAAAGTTATGATATTCTTATGTCTACTCCCATAATTAGGTACTATGATGAACAATTCTTAAAAAAAAATATTCAAAAATATAAGTCTATTGAGCAGGAACCTAATACATTTAGTTCAATATGGTTAAGAAAGGTAAATTAAGATAATATAATTTCAATTAAGATGATATCTCCACTATAAAATTGTATCAATAAAGTGGAATTCAACTCATTTATTAATATCTGCAAAATATCTAAGTTAAAAAAATCAGAATAAAGTGGAATAATTATTGAGTCAATACCTTTAGAACTTTTGTAACGCCTGAAGCCCCATTCATAATAT
>CAYZLS010000363.1:0-2612 GCA_964479355.1 uncultured Wenzhouxiangellaceae bacterium
GTCCCGGATGCGGAGTATGACCGCTTACTGCGGGAGCTGGAGTCTCTGGAGACGGAGTTTCCTGCCCTGGTGCGCTCTGAATCACCGACACAGCGTGTTGGTGGTGCACCCTTAGGTGGTTTTGTAACGCTACGCCATCGCGTGCCAATGCTGTCGTTGGCCAACGCATTTGCAAATGAAGAAGTGGCGGATTTTTATCATCGCGTTGCACATGGTCTGGAAAGTGACGACATCACTTTTGCAACGGAACCCAAGCTGGATGGCGTTGCTATTTCATTAAGCTATGTGGATGGTTTACTCAGTACGGCCGCAACCCGGGGAGATGGTGAGCGGGGCGAGGACGTGACGGTCAACGTACGTACTATTCGTTGTGTGCCTTTAAAGCTTCGGGGGGCTGACTGGCCGGCATTGCTCGAGGTGCGTGGCGAAATTTACATGCCCCGAGCCGGCTTTGAAAAATTCAATGCCAGAGCATTGGCTAGGGATGAAAAACCACTCGTTAATCCCCGCAATGGTGCCGCTGGTAGTTTGCGCCAGTTAGACCCGCAAGTCACAGCTGGGCGGCCCCTGGCATTTTATGCCTATGCCACGGCGACTCGTAACAATATCCCTTCTACCCAGATTGCTGCGCTAAACCAACTCAGGGAATGGGGTTTGCCGGTCAATCCTGAAGTTCGGCGGGTGCAGGGCCTGCAAGGTTGCCTAGACTATCATGCCACGATGGCGGCAAAACGGGCGGGACTGGGATATGACATTGACGGTGTGGTTTACAAGGTTGACTGTTTCGCCGAACAGGATATTCTGGGTTTCGTCAGTCGCGCACCACGCTGGGCTCTGGCGCACAAATTTCCAGCAGAGCAAGAAATTACCCGTCTGTTGGCTATCGATATGCAAGTCGGCCGTACGGGTGCATTGACACCGGTTGCCCGCTTGCAACCCGTCTTTGTTGGAGGTGTTACGGTGACCAATGTCACCTTGCACAATGAAGATGAAATTCAACGCAAAGATGTCCGTGCCGGGGATTGGGTGGTCGTGCGCAGGGCAGGGGATGTTATTCCTGAGGTGGTTCGTGTGATTCATGAACGGCGTGCATCTGGCATGGCAGAGTTTCAAATGCCCAAGAGCTGTCCTGCATGTGGTTCAGAGGTTGAGCGAATTGAAGATGAGGCGGTGACACGTTGTACCGGAGGCCTTTATTGTCCGGCACAAAAAAAGCATCGCATCCGGCATTTTGCTTCACGAAAAGCGATGGATATAGAAGGTCTGGGAGACAAGCTGGTTGAGCAGTTGGTAGAGCAGGATATGGTAGCTACGGTAGCGGACCTTTATCAGTTGAGTCACGAGCAGATTGCGTCTTTGCCACGCATGGGTGGCAAGTCTGCACGAAACCTTCTCAAGGCTCTGGAAGATAGTAAAAAACCACCGTTGGATCGCTTGTTATACGCACTCGGGATTCGGGAAGTCGGTGAGGTGACGGCCCGTTCCCTGGCCATGAATTTTGGAACGATGGAAAATTTACAAAATACCAGCGAAGAGTTATTGCGACAGGTCAGTGATGTGGGTCTGGTTGTTGCCCGTCATATTGTTAATTTCTTTGCGCAAGAAAACAATCGCCAGGTAATCCAGGCCTTGCATGCTGCTGGCGTAGATTGGCAAGCGCTTGAGGCAACCACTACAGAACAACCGCTTGACGGCGAAACTTGGGTTATCACGGGGGCGTTGTCCATGCCTAGGATGCAGGTTAGAAATATACTCGAATCACTAGGCGCAAAAGTTGCTGGCAGCGTATCGGGTAAAACCAGCGTAGTGCTCGCCGGCGATACCGCTGGTTCCAAGTTGGCAAAAGCCCGAAAACTGGGTGTGAAAGTTATCTCAGAAACAGATTTTACAGAACACTTGCAAGCCCTTGGTATTGCGGTTGGGTAAACCGAATCCAGCGGCGAAGTCCGGCTAGCGACTATTTTTATTAAACTGCAACCGGGTCACCGCCGCCGGCAATTGTTCTGACGTTACAAAAATAGATTTACCATCCTGACTAAATGCCACGGCTTCATTTTGCTCACCCGGTGGGCCGAGCACCTCTTCTGATGCCTGTTGCAGAGCGCTCAGCCAGTCTTCGCCCGCCAGGCGGTGATATCGATACACGCTGCGATAAGTAAGGATTACTGCTTTGCTGCCATCTGCAGATATATCCAGTCCAGTCGGTTGAGATATCCAGTCTGTTCTCCCCTGCCAGCGTTTACGATCCGCAACGGTTGGTGGGCGCAAAGCGGCTATAGTGCCAAGAAATTCCAGTTCAGCGATGCTCTCTGTCAAAGCAGTGGTCAGAGCGACAGCATACAGACGGGGTGGTTTGTCGCGTTTACTCAGTAACAAAATTTGTTGACTAACCGGGTCATAGGCCATGGATTCACAATCCCGGGCCCCATCTGGATAAATGAGGCCCAGGCGATGTTGCAGCATTTTCCGGCCGCCATATCGACCTTTCTTCCCTGGCTGAGGTTCTTCGAAAAAATACAGTTTAATGGTCTGGCGTTGCGCCATGTTGTCGCCGATATCACCAGCAACAAGCCAACGACCTCCATCAATCGGCACTGAGGTCAGATCCTCCC
>CAYZLS010000364.1:0-2612 GCA_964479355.1 uncultured Wenzhouxiangellaceae bacterium
CCGCGGCACAGTTGACGCGGGAACTTTTCACTTACCGCGGTGCGGGCACACTGGTCAGAAAAGGTGAGGAGATCAACGCCTTTGAAACGCCGGATGATGCCACTTTACGCCGTGTGTTGGAGCTGGTTGAAAAATCATTTGCCAATACATTACGTGAGGGTTGGTTTGAAACTCTGAATTCACCGGTGGTGTTGTTATCGAAATCCGGCCGGGCCGCAGCCATTATGACCCGGGGAATTGGTGGCCTGGCTTATCTGGACAAATTTATTGTCACTTCTGAAGCTCAGGGTGAAGGGCTGGGAGCGGCGATATGGCAGGTGGTACGGGCCCGGTATCCTTCCTTGTACTGGCGTTCACGTAACGCTAATCCGGTCACACCCTGGTACTTTCAGCAGGCTGACAGTAGTAACCGGGCGGGGCAATGGGTGGTGTTCAGCATTGGTATTGAAGATGCAGCACAACGCGAGCGATGTGTCGAAGATGCACTAAAACGTGACTCAGGGTGGGTTTCAGTATGAGTGGATCACGGACGATTAACTTGGTTGGCGGCCGTGGTTACACCGGTTCGGAATTGCTGGGTTTGATTGCTGCACATCCCCAACTGTGCCTGGGTATGGCCAGTTCCCACAGCCATGCAGGCGAAAAGATTTCAGCAGCCTGTGATGCCTGGCCGGATGACGGTAAGTGTTTTGTTGCACTTGAGCCGGCAGGCATATCGGCCCACCCGGCAGACGCCTGGGTACTGGCCCTTCCCAATGGCCTAGCCTTCCCCTGGGTCGATGCCATCCAACAGCAATATCCCGATAGCATCATTGTGGATTTAAGTGCAGATTACCGCTTTGACCCAGCCTGGACCTACGGGTTGCCCGAATGCAGCCGGGAATGTCTGTGTTCTGCCCGCCTGATCGCGAACCCGGGCTGTTATGCTACGGGTGCACAGTTGGGTTTATTACCGCTCCTAGGCGCTTTGGTATCAGCTCCGTTGATATTTGGTGTATCTGGTTTCAGTGGTGCAGGAAAAACGCCATCTTCGCGCAATGACCCGGAATTATTGCGGGACAACCTGATTCCGTACGCTTTGAGTGGGCATCTTCATGAACAGGAAATCAGCCACCAGTTAAAAACCGAGGTCAGGTTTATGCCACATGTGGCAGCTTTTTTTCGTGGTATTTCTTTAACTATCGCATTTGAACTTGATGACGCAATCACAAGCAACGCGCTTGAAGCAAAGTTTCAGCACGCTTATGCTGGAGAGACAAGGATCAGGACAGGCAAGGCGATCCCACAAGTCAGTGCAGTCCAAAACACCCCCGATGTCCACATTGGTGGCTTTACAGTCGATGCACGTAACCCCCGCCGCGGCAACCTGGTGGTGGTACTGGACAATTTACTCAAAGGAGCGGCATCACAGGCTGTGCAAAATCTGAACCTGGCCTTGGGACTGGATGAAAGCGCAGGAATAAACTCATGCAAGATCTGATCTGGAAAAAGACTAATGACGAGCGTGTCTCCGCGAGCATCATGGCATTTCTTGCGGGTGAGGATGTTGAACTAGATAAAGAGCTGTTGTTGTTTGACCTGCGGGCCAGCGTTGCGCATGTCAAAGGGTTACAGACAATAGATATTCTTAATGCCGAAGAAGCCGCGCGCCTACTGGCCGGTCTGGAACAGATTGAAAATGATTTAAGTGCCGGCAAAAAAGCCCTGGATAACCGTTTTGAGGATGGTCACTCTGCGCTTGAAGCCTGGCTGAGCGAAATGCTCGGAGACCTGGGTGGCAAAATTCACACTGGCCGCAGCCGCAATGACCAGGTTGCTGTGGCCTTGCGTTTATACATGAAAGACCGCCTTGGAAAGTTGCAAACGTGCTGCATTGAAATTGCCACAATACTATTGTGTCGTATCGAAAAAGAGGCTGATTTGCCCATGGCCGGTTACACCCATTTACAGGCTGCAATGCCGTCTTCCGCCGGGCTATGGCTGGCGGGTCATGCCGAAGCTTTTATCGATAATGCTGAACTGGTAGCCCTGACCAGAAACTGGCTTGACGCATCACCCTTGGGTACCGCGTCAGGTTTTGGTGTGAATCTGGATTTACCGCGCAGCGATGTGGCAGATGAGCTGGGGTTCGCGCGCCTGGTGGTTAACCCGCAGTATGCGCAAAATGCTCGTGGCAAGATCGAGTTACAGGCATTGTCGGTACTATCTGCATGCACGCTGGATTTACGTCGGCTGGCCTGGGACCTGTCACTGTTTACTACCCGTGAATTCGGTTTTATCCAGCTGCCGGAGCAATACTGCACCGGCTCGAGCATTATGCCGAACAAAAACAATCCGGACACGGTAGAACTGTTGCGTGCGGTTCATGCTGTTGTACAGGGTGCCCAGACGGAGATCGCTGCCATGCTTTCATTGCCATCGGGCTATCAGCGTGATTTACAAGCGACCAAGCCACCGTTGTTACGGGCTTTTTCAAAAGGCCTGCAAGCGTTGAGTGTGCTGGCCGATCTATTGGGTGGTTTTAGCTGGTGTGAGCAGCGCATGCGGGCATCCATCAGCGCTGAAATGCTAGCCACAGACCACGCCCAGGACCTGGCACGCAGTGGTGTTCC
>CAYZLS010000365.1:0-1167 GCA_964479355.1 uncultured Wenzhouxiangellaceae bacterium
TTGAAGCACGAGTGCGCCCGCGGCAGCGCGCCCGCCCCGCCGCCCCGCCATGCGTCCACGGGCAGCACCGTCGGGGCCGCCACGCACTCGGGCTCAGCTTCGGGCTCAGCCTCGGGCTCGCCCGCCAGCTCGGGCAAGCCTGAGGCTGGGCGGTGCGCAGCCCAGTCGTCGTCGAGCGCATCGCAACAGGGACCGCAGAAGTCTGGATTCTCTTCGAGGACCGGCCAGCCGTACCACTCCTCGCGGTCGTAGAGCGTGAAGCAGCCCGCGCACTGCACGCGGGAGTCATCCATGGGCGCGCAGCTGTGGAGCCTGGTGGGCTGCCTGCACGCTGACTTCTTGGGTGGGTGGCAGCCGTGGTGTATGCGCCCAACGTCTTGGCGCAGCCGGCGCCCTGCGTCCATAAACCCAGCCTTGGCTTTCGACCAACCACGTCGGGCAGACGGGAACTCTTGAGCGCCTTGTAGTCTTTGAGGCGTTTGAGCATGGGCGCAAAGAGCGAAGGTGTCTGCGCGTTGCAGAACGCGAACAGCGGATCCACGAAGGTGATGTTCTTGAGGCGTGTCAGCCGTGCCTGAGGCTTCGCGTTGTCGGCGTCGGCCAGCGCGGTCTCGATGCTGGACATGAAGGCAGATGCGTTGTCAACGTTGGCACGGCCACACAGCAGGCAGAGCACCCAGACGAAGAAGATCAGGCGGCTCCGCAGCCCGACGAACACCACCGAGATCTCTGCGTCCCCGGCAACACCGGCGCTGTGTGTATGTGTGGGCGCTTTCATGACAGGTGTGGACACAAGGTTGCCTCGAATGCATTGAGCTTGACGGCTCTGCGTCCCGCAATAGCGCGTTCTAGACTGATGGACTGCGGCGGCGCATGACCGCCGTCTGCTGCTCCTCGTCTGCGTCTTCCTCTTCTGTGTCGAAGGTTGACTCTGACGACTCCGACGCCGACGACTCGGACTCATCGGAGCCGCTGACGGCATCCACCGACTGGTCGTCCTCCGAGTCGTCGCCGCGGCTGGGATCCCACTCACTGTCGTCGTCGGTCACGTCCGGGCCACCGTCACCGTCCGCGTCGCTGTCCACGTCGCTGTCGCTGTCGTCGTCGTCATCGACCTCCTCATCCTCATCCTCATCGTCCAACTTCTCAATCCCCCCGGTGTCGCGC
>CAYZLS010000365.1:1177-2611 GCA_964479355.1 uncultured Wenzhouxiangellaceae bacterium
TCCGCGTCACCGGACATCGGACTGCGGCTGTGCTTGGCAGCTGTTTGCTGCCGCTTCTGTTCCGTGCGCTCGTCCGTGCTTTCTTCCTCCAAGTGGAACGTCGACTCCGACGACGCCGACGACTCCGCCGCCGACGACTCGGAGTGCTCGGAGTCGCTGGCATCGTCCTCATCCACCAACAGCTCGCCCTTCGAGTCATCGCCGCGGCTGGCATCCCAGTCACTGTCATCGTCGATCACATTCGGGCCACCGTCGCCGTCCACGTCGCTGTCGCCGTCGCCGTCGCTGTTCATGAACCCGTCATCGAGGTCGCTGCCGTCGCCGTCATCATCAGCGCCATTGCCATCGCCATCGCCATCGCCATCGCCGCCGGCACCCACAATTTGCTTTGTCTTCGTTTCTGAACGGATCACGGCATACTCCTCGAAGACGACGCCGTCGTCCCCCGCCACCGCCTTCTCCTGTGCGGCGATGTCTTTACGCAGCCAGTCCAGGAGCGACTGCAAGAACTCGCACACGTCAACCAGCACGCCGTTCCACGTCGATTCGGCGTCCTCGCGTGTATGGCACGACATGGATTCGCTGCGCAGCCGCTGCTGGAGCTTCGTCAGCGTGTCGAGCGTCATCGTCACGTCCACGTCGTCTGTCGTCCGCGTGTCCATCTCGGGCTCCGCCGCCTTGCCCTTCGGCTCCGCGCGCTTCTTGCGCCGGGCGTTGGCACGTCGGATGGCCGCGACCTCGCTGCGCTCTTCCTTGATGTAGCGGGTGAAGCTGCCCACCAGGCGCACCGCTAGCTGTTGCACCTTTCGCACCGACGGCAGGTCATCCCCGATGTCCAGCACGAGGTTCTTGATGGCCGCAATGTCTTGCTCCACGAGCGACAGCACCACGCGCTGCGGGTCGTTGCTGCGCAGCACCGACACGATAGGACCGCGGAACTCGTGCTCGAAGACGACCGCCGGGTGGCGAACGCGGCTTGAGCGGCGAAGCGCAGGCGCCGGCACGCTCGCGACGCTGCCACAGCCGCCGTCGCTGTCACTGTCGCCGTCGTCGACTGCCATTTCGCTATCGCTGTCACCGAGACGCGCGTCCCCGCTGTCACTTCCGCTGCTGGCAGTGCCGACCTCCGACAACGACAACGACGCAGCAGTCTTCTTCTTGCGCCTGGGCGCGAGGCGTGCGCGCTTTGCTGCCCGTGTGCACACCAGTTTCTTCTTCTTCTTCGTTGCCTTTGGCGAAGTTGGCTCCTTGCTCTCGTCCCAACCACCATGGAAACGGGCGGCCGTTGCCCCCATGGCAGCCCGGCCCTCGGCCATGATGCTATTGGTGTTGGTGCGGGCGTTGACGCCCTCGACTTGAAGCCCAATGCTTGCAACTGGCGGCGCTGCTCTCCCGCCCAACTCCTGTCTTCTAGCGTCTTTTGAGGGTGGCGCC
>CAYZLS010000366.1:0-2300 GCA_964479355.1 uncultured Wenzhouxiangellaceae bacterium
CCAAACTCCTGACGACACTCGTCAACAGGAAGGTTATGACAGTCAACAAGCTCATTAATATGGCTGCCGGCTCGACTCAAAAAGCGATTGCCAGTGGCTTCTCGAGCTCCGGCACGGCTGGCTTTCGCAATCTGATTTTGGGCAAAGCATCACTCGATAGGCTCTCTGACGTGGCACGTTTCATCGGAAACCACGAACCGGCCAAGCGCCAAGTCGCCACAATGAATAGCTTCATCGCGGCTGTTCAAAAAAGCAAAGGGTCCCGCAAAATGGGCCGCTTTTTGAACAAGCTCATCGACAATACGAACTCATTTACGCGCCAAGTTATTGCCAAATGTTTGTCAAGATCCGGCCATACGGGTCTGATCAAGCTAATGGCCACCAAAGTGTCACGCAGTCGACTCCCGAAAATCGCGCGTATCATTGCAGAGCATGCTCCGGCCCAGCTTAAGACCGGCACGATGGATGCCTTTCTTGCGGCCATTCCAAGTCGCAGAAGCTTCAACCATGTCCTCGCAAATACCGGCGGCAAAGCTCGACAGGTGATTGCACTCACAACCGTTAAGAATCCACCGCTCGCTCACAGAATAGGAAAAGATGCGAGCCTTGCGAATCAAAAGAAGTTGAGCCATGCATTGCTCAAATTGCAAGTGCCCAAGAAGGAAATTGGTCTGGCTTTTCAAGACATCTTTGGCGCCGCAAGATCTTCTCGTCGCAAGAACCTCATTAAGTACTATCGCGGAACCTCAGCCCTGCTTCGACCTTTCCTGGAAACACAACTCGGTTTGGGCAAAAGCCGCACCTTCCTTGAGAAGATCTGCAAAGGTCAAAATCCCGCAAATGCAGCCTCCATCCATCGGGAACTCCATAAACTCGGTAACCTCGCCAAAACAAATCCGGCGGTCGCCAACCCGAACCATCTCGGCGTCTGGGTCACGAAATCGCGAAGTCGGACGAACAATTCGAGTCGCACTCTTAGTGTTTCGGGAACCGTCAAAGGTGGTGTCAAAGCCTCGGTCGGCGTTGTCGAAAAAGGTGGTGAATTAAGTGTCACTGTCGGAGGCGCTTGGACGCGCGGCAAGGCCCGCACGCGTGGCAACAGTCGTCGCGTAGACCTTGGGGTCCAACAGATTCATGGCCGCACGATGCGCAACAGAACGCAGTCCGTAGGCTTTTACACTCTGGCCAATGCGCTGGACCAGTGGGCACGGGCCCGGAAGAGCTACGGCTTTTCGGTAAGAAGCTATAACCGCAAAAAGCGGCCTTAATTAAATGCGAGAAGGTCTATTCGGAGAGCGCGCGGACGGTTTCTAGGCGAGCATCGTAGTTGCGAACCTGGCAGCCGCTCCCGCGCCTCTCCATGACCTCTTGTCCGCCGGAGTTCCAATAAAGCCGGTAGTCTTCGGCAAAGAACTCATGACGGATCCGGGCACGCGGGATTAAGTCTCGATAGGCATCGTTGCCCTTATAGTAATAAACAAAATGCCCGAGCTCATGGATGAGCACCTCGCGCAGGTAGACTTCATCGGAGGGATCTGCCCAGACATCGGCCATGTCAACACTATAGAAACGATAGTAGCTCTGATTTAAACGGATGGGGCCATCAAAGGCACCCAAGACCCGAATCTCTCTTGAGGGCAAGTGATCGCCGCGCCACCACGGTGTTCGTGTCCTCCCTCAAAGATGATCTGATCAACATGCCGCAAGTCTGCGGGGCGCTGCTGCAGCTCACCGAGGACTCGCTCGATGATGGCTAGCTGTTCGAGCGTCGGTTCAAATCCAGAAAACTGGATGTCGACACCATAACGTCCCCACATTTCGATGCGACGTTCTTCGATCGATCGAACCTGCGGATCGGTAGTATTATAAGGGAATTGGCCCGAGCCCTGCCCCGCCTGCTGTATTGCTTCTAATTGCGCCATGACCTTGTCAGACATTATCTGCAGCTGCCGGGAAAGGTTGTGGGGGATGAACCCCTTGTTTTCGCGAAGCTTTCGCGATAAGCCTTCTCGCTCCATGAAGGTATTGGTCATTGGTGGTGGCGGTCGCGAGCATGTCCTCACCTGGAAGCTCTCCCAAAGCCCTAAAATCACACAGCTTTTTGCAGCACCCGGCAATCCCGGTATCGCGCAGCTCGCCGAGTGCGTCCCCCTGTCCGTCGATAAAATCGACGAGATTGTGGCCTTTGCCCAGCGGGAAGCCATTGATTGGACTGTTGTCGGCCCAGAAGCCCCGCTCTGCACCGGCCTCGTGGATCGACTGAATGACGTCGGCCTCAAGGCCTTTGGCCCGAGTCAAGG
>CAYZLS010000366.1:2310-2610 GCA_964479355.1 uncultured Wenzhouxiangellaceae bacterium
GGAAGGCTCCAAGATCTTCTCCAAACGCTTTATGAAGGATCATGGGATTCCTAGCGCCGCGTTCGAAGTTTTCACCAATGCCAACGATGCGCGCGCCTACATCCAAGAGCGAGGCCTCCCACAGGTCATCAAGGCCGACGGGCTGGCCGCGGGCAAAGGGGTCTTTGTCTGTCACGATAATGCCGAAGTCGAGCACGCCCTTGATGAAATCTTTACAAAGAAGACCTTTGGCGACGCGGGAGCAGAAATCATCGTTGAAGACTGCCTTGAAGGCGCCGAAGCCAGCTTCCTGGTCTTTTC
>CAYZLS010000367.1:0-2606 GCA_964479355.1 uncultured Wenzhouxiangellaceae bacterium
CATGTTCAGCCACGATGCCGAAGTTGGCGTGAAGTGCATGTTGAATCGCGGGTGCAGACGCTGAATCAGCACTCAGAGCAGGTCCGGATGTGCTCAATACAAGCCCCAATATGACCGCTACAATCTTTATCTTTATGATTTTTACTCTTTAATTTACCGTTAGTTATAGTTTTTTCTTTAATGATTACCCAAGCAAACTCTGCAGGCGTTTAATGTGCCGTGAGCCGAAGCTGGATTGGAGTACTATATCAAAACACTCCGGCACAGCCATTTCAAATTCGATATCAATGGGCAAGCTCAATATCAGCTCAATTTCTCGAATTTGCTGACGATCAGCATGGACAGTTCCAAAGCCTGTTCATAGTTAAGCCGTGGATCTACGATTGATTTGTAAGCTCGCTTCAGATCGCTCTCATCGAGGTTTCTCGCACCACCGGTACATTCGGTAACGTTTTCACCCGTCAACTCAAGGTGTGCTCCGCCCAGGCAAGACCCATGCTGGTGGTGAAGTTCAATGGCTGTTTCCATCTCATTCATTATATTACGAAAGCGACGGGTCTTGATGCCTGTCGCTGTGGTTTCCGTATTGCCGTGCATGGGGTCACAGACCCATAAGACTGGGCAGGCTGAATCCTGTACAGCCTTTATCAAAGGCGGCAATTCGTTTTCAATCTGTTTTGCACCCATTCTATGGATCAGCACCATGCGCCCCGGTTCAGATTCCGGGTTAAGTACCTCCAGGCTGCGTAAAAGTTGCGCAGCATCCACGTGTGGGCCGACCTTGATGCCAACCGGATTGCGTATTCCGCGTAAATATTCCATATGTGCGCTATCAATATTAGCCGTACGCATGCCAACCCACGGAAAGTGGGTGGCAAGATTAAACCAGCCTTGCTGGCGGGGCACAGACCGGGTTAAAGCTTGCTCATAGGGCAAATGCAAAGCTTCGTGCGAAGTATAGAAATCGACCCGGTTGATGTTACCGGTACGCCGGCCTGAAATGGCCTCTATGAAATTGACCGAACGCCCGATACTGTCTGTCAATCGCTGGAACTCGTCGGCCAGAGGCGAGTGCTGCACCCAGCTCAGATTCCAGTATTCTGGGTGATGCAAATCGGTAAAACCACCATCAATCAACGCCCGCACAAAGTTCATTGTCAGCGCTGAATTGGAATGACCGCGGATCAATCGCCGTGGATCCGGTTGCCTGGCTGCAGGTGTAAAGTCGACCGAATTTACCAGGTCACCCCGGTAACTTGGCAAGGTTTCGCCTGCACACGTTTCCACCTCAGATGAGCGCGGCTTGGCATATTGGCCGGCAAAGCGACCGACTCTAACGACTGATTTTTGCAGACCATGGGTCAGCACCAGACTCATTTGCAACAATACTTTTAAACGGTTGGTGATGACATTCGAATTACACTCTGCAAAATTTTCTGCGCAATCACCTCCTTGCAAAAAAAACCGGGCACCCGTCTGGGCCTCAGCAATTTGCTCCCGTAATGTCAGGATCTCCCACGAGGTTACCAAAGGTGGCAAGGTCGCCAGTTCAGCTAACGCGCTCTGAAGGGTCGCTGCATCCGGATAGTTAACCTGTTGCTTCACTGACCGTGTTTGCCAGGAGTCGGGGCTCCAGTTTTTACCCATTGATGAATCATCCTGAATCTTCATGGAAGGAGCATTATACGCTCGTGGCTGTTTGTCTGGTTAAACGGTAGATAAGCCATAATGTAACCAGCCCCAGCCCCGTATACCAGACAAACGTCCACATCGGCATACTGAGCCCGACAAAGGACCATTTTACTTCGGCACAACTGCCTGAGCCCTGCAAAACAGTTTCCAATACATGCATCAGGGGAAAATTTTCCAGCATGTAATTAAGCCCGGGCCCACATTCGGGCACCTCACTGGAGGGCAAATGCTGCAACCAGATATGCCGGCCTGCCACTGCGGCACCAAACAGCGCGCCTGCCGCCACCAGCCAGGCGTAGGTTCGCTGACCCAAACGGGCGGGGTTGTGCAGTGCTGCAAGCAATGCAAAGGAACCCATCCAGAAAAAAGCCAAGCGCTGAAATATGCACAACGGACAAGGATCTAGGTAGTCAACGTATTGATTGTACAAGGCAAAAGCCAACAACATTGCACAACTTGAAAAGACCAGGAGATACCATAGTCTGGGAGTGGCTTTATTCAACATAGTAGTACTTATAAGCCTCATATTAATCCTACATGAAATGAAATCGCCATTGATAATAAGACGGTCGCACCGCGCTTCGCTGATATAATGGATTCCACCCTATTTCCAGTAATTCGGACTAGCATAAAGAAAGAATCGTAATGAACGCAACCTCTAGTCTTTTCCAATATGAAATGAGTCTGAAGCAATAATGAGTTCTGTGCATGATGGTAAGGATAAAAACCATCATGAAACTCGAAGATTTAAAGACCATCGATCAATTATCTGAATTTCTATCCGGAACCCAGGCTGTAGCCTTCTCCATCATCCTCGATAAGGATGATTGCTACCGTTGGATTCAGGCAGCCCTGTACAAATTTCGTTATCGAAAACTGGGTAAACGGGATAAAGGAGTCCTTATCCACTACCT
>CAYZLS010000368.1:0-2602 GCA_964479355.1 uncultured Wenzhouxiangellaceae bacterium
CCGGGTTAACATGACGAAGCCATCTTTTCATGCCTACAATTAAAGCGACCATGCGCCAGGTCTTTGGCCTGCATGAGTTTCGCCACCACCAACAGGAAATCATTGAGCAGTTGATAGCCGGCGGCGATGCCTTCGTACTGATGCCGACCGGCGGAGGTAAGTCTTTGTGCTACCAGTTGCCGGCACTGTACCGCACGGGGCTAGCCATTGTCGTTTCTCCTTTGATTTCCCTGATGAAAGACCAAGTTGATGCCTTGTTGGGCAACGGCGTGAAAGCAGCGATGTACAACTCGGCCCTGCAGCAGCACGAGGCGCGCGAAGTGCTCAGGCAACTGCATTCGGGTGAACTGGACCTGTTGTACGTTGCACCGGAACGGATGATGAACCCAGACTTTATCCAGCGCCTGGATAATGTGGGGCTTGCCCTTATTGCAGTGGATGAAGCCCATTGTGTGTCCCAATGGGGCCATGATTTTCGGCCTGAATATGCCGCCCTCGGTAGTCTGAGGCACCATTTCCCCACTGCCCCGCTGATTGCACTCACCGCCACTGCAGACCCGCATACGCGTGATGACATCGTGAAGGTACTGGGTTTGCAAGCGGCGCCACGCTATATAACCAGCTTTGACCGACCCAATATTCGCTACTCCGTACTTGAAAAACACCACCCAAAGGACCAGTTGCGCCGCTTTCTTAGCGGTCGGGAAAAAGAGTCTGGCATTGTCTATGCACTGTCCCGCAAACGGGTGGATGAAATCGCAGCTTACCTAAAGGAACAGGGATTTTCCGCTGCCGCCTACCACGCAGGTTTAAATAGCGAGACCCGCAAACAGGTTCAGGATCGCTTTTTGCGGGACGATGTCTTAATCGTTGTTGCCACGATCGCGTTCGGCATGGGTATCGACAAACCCAATGTTCGTTTTGTGGTCCACTATGACCTACCCAGACACCTTGAAGCCTATTACCAAGAAACCGGCCGCGCCGGCCGCGACGGTTTGCCAGCCCAGGCTCTGTTATTGTTTGGCCTGCAGGATGTGGTGGTGGCAAGATCCCAGCTGGAGAATAATTCCAACGAAACCCAGCGACGCATTGACCTACATAAATTGAATTCAATGGTAAGTTTCGTCGAGAGCCTAACCTGCCGGAGGCGGGTTTTATTGGGCTATCTTGGTGAAACGCTGGAACAAGCGTGTGGAAACTGCGATGTCTGTCTTGATCCACCAGAAAAATTCGATGCCACCATAGCTGCCCGAAAAGTCGTTTCATGCGTGTACCGTGTGGGCCAGCGTTTTGGCATTAAACATGTGGTGAATGTTCTCAGAGGCGCAGAAACTGCACGCATAAGTTCTTTTAACCACGATCGCCTGACAACCTACGGAATCGGAGCAGAACATACACATGCCGAATGGACATCGCTTACCCGGCAATTGATACACCGCGGCTATCTCATCCAGGACATTGCCAATTATTCCGTTCTAAAACTTACCCCACAGGCTCTGCCATTGTTGCGGGGCGAGACGCAACTGGAGCTGGCGATACTCCGAACCAGGAAAAAACCAGGCAAAAAGAAGGGGCCAAAATCGAGTATTAAGCTGAATGATGACGAACTAGCACTGTTTGAGGCTCTAAGAACCATCAGAAAGCAACTGGCGGAAGACTCGAGGGTACCACCTTATGTGATATTCGGTGACACAGCGCTGCTTGAAATGTGTCGTAAAAGACCGGCAAGCAGTGCAGATTTTCTCAATATCACCGGTGTCGGCCAGGTAAAGCTGGAGCGCTATGGTGAAACTTTCCTGGCTGCGATCAGTGCCTCAGAGACTCTTTGACTCCATTTTATCCAATCTCTTTGTGAGGTCTTCAAGCGCTTGTTCCATTGTTTCTATACGTGCTTCCAGGCCGCCTTGCGGTGCGCGGATGGCGGCAGGGGCAAAGGCTGAAACATCCGGCTCACCACCCGGCAGGTGAACATAACGCGTTTCCTTTTGTCTAGGTTAGCGGGGTAATTCCTTTACCATTGCCGGTTCGTGCTCACTCAGATGCTCAAAGGTGAAAAGCACTTCATCCAGGTCATCGAATGCATATAGTCGCTGGGTATGGGTTTTCAATTCACCCGGTGTTTGTGGGCCGCGCAGTATAAGAGGACATAGCAGGGCGAGGCCCTTGCTGTACAAACCCAGCACTGTTCCGACCCGGTGCTCGTACTTAGCCACCCTTGCACCCCAGGCTTCACGTACGAAATCAAGCAATTCCAGTTCCCGCAAGGTATGGCTGACCTCCCCCTCGGTATAAGCGCTAACCGGATAGCGCGCCGTTTTCTGATTGCAGGTATTGCGCAAAGCATTAAGGGTTAGCGGGTATTGCTCCGGTGTGGGTTTTTTTCCAGCAGGCAACCGAGCACCCGTAGCTGAATAACCGACAACGGTGCAGATGGCGCATAGGGGGTTTCAATGTTCATGTGCTTATCATCGCTGCTTTTGCGCCTGAGTCAATCATTGAATCACCCGGCAGGGGTCGCTGGGTCGGCCGCAAAAGCTGGACCGAGAGTGTGTGCCGTCAGCCCATACGGTACCAACTAGCCGCTTTACCTAAGAGACACTTC
>CAYZLS010000369.1:0-2595 GCA_964479355.1 uncultured Wenzhouxiangellaceae bacterium
GGCCGAAGGTTTTCCTGCCGGCGTCGTGGTTAGCATCACGCCTGAAAATTTCACCCTGGTTAATGGTGCGAGCCGCCAGTTGAGCATTGCTGTTGATCTGAGACAGTCAGAAATGGTCGGTTCGTGGGTCTATGGTGATGTGCGACTCAGTTCAGATGGCCTGCCGGACGCGGTGTTTACCGCCGCCGTGTTCGCCCATGGCGGTGTACTGCCGACAGAATGGCAAATCAATAGCGACCAGAATTCCGGTTGGCAGGAATTTACCCTTACCGGTTTGACCGCCATGCCGGATGCCACTTATCAAAGTGGCGGGCTGGTGGTGCCGACCCTGACCGTTGAGGATCTGCCTCAGGACCCCACCAATGGCACACCCTATGATGGTGGGGCAGGCATACTGACAGTATGGCATAGTGTGGGCGCTGATACGCTCTGGTTCCATACTGAAATATTGGCCTCAACGGCCACAGACCTGGACCTGTTTGTGGGAATTGATAGCAATGGTGACGGGTTTGCACAAGAAACCGAGGAACTCTGCAGCAGTACCTCGCCGGATGAACTGGAATTATGTGACTTGTTTAGTCCGGTAGCAGGCGAGTACTGGGTGATTGTGCAAAACTGGAGTGCGCTTGCCAACCCTGATGAGGTAACACTGGAATCTGCAGTGGTTGGCAAAAATACCCTGTCACAACTGGCAGCGACGGGTAGCGGAATTGTGACAATCAGACCGTTCGCCTGTCCTGGGACAATGTCAATGCCCGGCGCAACACGGTACTAATTGGTGCTGTCGGTATCGGCAGCCGGCGTGAAAGCCCGAACAATATTGGTATTATTCCGGTCAGGTTCACCAAGACGGCGGTTGGCGCCGTCGAAACACTGGTGCTGATGGATGGGATATCACGAGGGGTACTGCTCAATGCATTGGGAACCCACGATCGTGCCTATATTGATATCCCGCCAGGGACCACTGCCTTGACCGTCACCGCCTCCGGAGCGGATGCCTCGCAAAGTGATGCCCTGGAAATTCAGCTTTTCCGGAAGCAATTTGCCTGGGCATTCACCGCCGCACCCCTTGCGGCTGCGCCTGATATGAGCGGTCCTCCGCTCGCCACTGCAAGCGGAGGTGGAGGCAATGGCCCTACTGTTACGGTCAATGGTGCTGCACTGCAGCCAGGTCGTTGGTACGTGGTGCTTAAAAATAATCGTGGAGTTCATGCTCCGGTTACTATCAGGGCGGATTTAACCTCCTCCGGTAGTCAGATTCCATTGCAAGGCGGCTTGTGGCAGCCATCTTCCAGGCCGGGTATCAAGCAAGGCTATGATTACGCCAAATTCGGCTCCAACCGGGGTTTGCTCTGGTATACCTATGATGAGGATGGTAATGCTGTCTGGTATCTTGCAGCGACTGCAGAGCCCCTGGGCAATGTTTGGGTGGCCGAATTAACCCGCTATACCAATAACGGCACAGTGCAACAAGCAACGCCGGTGGGTTTTGTTTCGGTAACCATGTTGGGTGAACAGGATGCGATATTCTCGTTTGTATTATTCGGTCAGGAAGGCAGCGACCGGATGGTTCCATCATCACCCCCGATTTGCCCGATAGTCGCAAACGTCAAGACCAGTTTGACCGGCACCTGGGCGCGTTTGCTGGCCGGGCTCGGGGGTGCCAGTGTCCTGGTCAATGCCGTTTCACAAGGGCATTTGCATTATATTTATGACGGCTTCGGTAACCCGAGGTGGATTCTCGGCTCGGATGGCACCGATGGCCTGCCCAATGCGCGGGAAGTTACCATGGAACAGTTCAGTGGCTATTGTGCGGTGTGTACACCCAAGCCATTGAGTAACGAGCCGATAGGTGTGCTGACCCGGGATTTTGCTGATGAGTCCAATGTGACCTGGACGCTGGATTACGTACTGAATCCACCTCTGACTGGCTCAGTTATGCGCACGGATGTTGCGCTAAAATTATCCGAACCGATGATCTGCCAATAACGGGCGCCCGGGCCGGGTTTTAAGGGATAATGGCTGCATGAAGCGCAGCGATTTTCAGTTTGATTTACCGGCAGAATTAATCGCTCAACAGCCGTTGGCCCAGCGTAGCGCCAGTCGATTGCTGTGCTTCTCGAGGCACTCAGGCGATTTGCAGGACCTGCAGTTTAAAGACCTGCCGGCTCTTCTAAACCCAAATGATTTGTTGGTGTTCAACGATACGCGGGTTATCCCGGCCCGATTGTTCGCCACCAAAGCCAGTGGTGGGCGCGTGGAAATTCTGATCGAGCACCTGGTAGACCAGGCGGAGTGTCTGGCCCAGGTGCGGGCCAGCAGAGTACCGAAGGTGGGTCAAAATTTGCTGCTGGAAGATGGGAGTGAAGTACGCGTGCTAGGGCGTGCAGGAAATTTCTTTCGTCTGCGCGTGGTTACCAGGGGTCTGATGGAACGATTGGAGCGTTTGGGCCACACGCCTTTGCCACCCTACATCTCACGCGCAGATACACAACGCGACCAGCGACGTTACCAAACGGTGTTTGCGAAAGTCCCAGGTGCAGTAGCAGCGCCGACAGCAGGTCTGCACTTTGATCGGGCCCTGTTGGAGCAGTT
>CAYZLS010000370.1:0-2594 GCA_964479355.1 uncultured Wenzhouxiangellaceae bacterium
ATTCGCTATGATTCCCTAATAAATTCAATAGGATTTGAAGCATCTGGCAGCTCAGACCTCCCAGGCTCATATTCGTTATGATTCTCTAATAAATTCAATAGTATTTGAAGCATCTGACAGCTCAGAGCTCCCAAGCTCATATTCGCTATGATTCTCTCATAAATTCAATAGGATTTGAAGCATCTGGCAGCTAAGAGCTCCCAGGCTCATATTCGCTATGATTCTCAACCCCTGCAGATACCTCCAGATACCTCCAGATCCCTCCGCATACCTCTAGATACATGCAGACTCCTCCAGACATCCCCAGATGCCTCCAAATGCTCCCAAATACATCCAGATCCAGCCAAATACTGAAAATACCAGCAGGCACCTCCAAATGCATCCCAAATGACCTCCAGATAGGGAAGGGACTTTGCGTCTGGCGAGAGGCTCAGACGACAATAATGTGGACAATGTATTTGAATAGGCCTCACTTTTTTTGTTTTGTTTGTTGGCAATCCCATACGAGCTACAAAAACAATGGTCAAGAAAGAAAAATGACAAAGTATGATACACAAAAACACGTACAGAGCATAAACAATTCTATGGTGGAGGATCTGCCCCAGCTGTTGCTGAAGCTGGCACACTCTGCTTCCACGACAAGCGTCGACGGGGCGTGGCATACCTCGCTGGACCTGCTCCAGCAATAACGGCAGGCACTGGTGCAGCAGGAGCGGCAGATAAGCCAGCCCACGCCCCTTCAAAAGAAAGCTCCTCTGTAGAGGCCACAGCTGCGGCGACAAGATCATGTGGTTCAGCTGGAGGCGTTCGACCGTCAGCAAGAGCCGCTGGACCGTCAGCAAGAGCCGCTGGACCGTCAGCAAGACCGTCTGCAATCGCCAACAACGGTGGTGCAGCTACGGGCAACGCATTCTTGATGTCGTCGTACCTCACTGTGCGTTTCGAAGGCCAACATAAAGCTAAGCATGCTTCACTGGGACGAGTGGCTGGCAGCGCGGGCGCTGCATCGATGCCAAGTTGTTTCTTAATATAATTGCTGACTAGCGTTTGGTTGTGCCATAATCCAGTTCGTCGAAAGACCCCCGTCCAAGAATCGGAGTACAAAAGTTCGGGCACGACCTCGATGAGTATCCGTATCATACGGATGACTGCTTTATCGTCACCATGCGGGACATCATCCAAGAACCGCCGCCTGATCATCCTCTTCAATAAGGAGAACACTGCAACGTCAAGCGGCTGTAAAAGCCAAGTCAACTTTGCGGGGATCAAGAGGAACCAGAAGCAGACCGAGTCGCCAATGGTGCGCAAGACTTCCTTTTCAATGTGAAGTGGCACGGCGTCAAAGGATATAAGGAACCGAGTCGCATCGCGAAATGACCAGAGCACTTCCCGCAGAAGGCGCATGAGTTCGCTAAAGACCGCGCTACTGTTCCAACCTGTCTTTTTCCTTTTCAAATACATATCCTCTGGCATCTCATCTTGCAAGATAAGGAACTCCTCATCCGTCAACAGACCGTCTCCAACAATGAGGAGCTGTGGCAACAGCTTTTGGATAGCCTTATCGTCACACACGATCATTATGAAAGTGAAGTAAATACGACGTTCATGGTGGAACAACTGAGGTCGCACCTTTCCGTCCACACTGAATTTAATATTCGCGGCACCACGTTGCCAAGAGTTCGCAAGTAAACAGGTGGAATGGGCGTCTCATCTAAATTCAAGGTCACGCAACGCTTGCCTTCGAGTGCGGCCTCGCTTCGCAACCAGTTCTGCCATTGCCACATCGCGTAAGCCTCTTTGCCTTCAAAAGGGGTGCCCCCAGAACATGTCTTAGAGTGATGCAAATTCTATCCCGAGGATCTCCCAAAACATGAAAAACAGAACAGAAAGCGTACCTCGTTTCAGGGTCGCTTTTGCAACCTCTCCCGGAGCATATGTCCTGAGCAATTTCAAGAATGACCCCGAAACAGGGTACGTTTTCCGTACCCAAAAAACGGGTCACGAAAGTGGAACAAGGTTTTCCCCAAATCAGGTTTAAAGAAACGCTTAAAAGTGACCCCCAAGGCCTCAAGAATGTATCTCCATGGCGGGGCCTTCTGAACAATCATACTGCGACGGCGAGAGGCTCAGAAACAACATGAAGCGAATACAGAAGACAATGGTACTCTAAAGACGCTGCGCACCCCATTCCGAATGCAACCTTGTTCTGGAGAGTCTCCAATGGAAGTTTCTCTCTGGCACCAAAGCTGTCAATTGTCCCTCCGACGCGCGCGCGCGCGCCATCTGTGCCCCCACTGAACCCGTGCACGCAAGCTGCTGTCGACCAGGGGAGCTATCGCACTTCGTTCCACAGCCAACTCGTGAAGATTATCACCGATTGCTGATAGCGACGCACTGGGCACTGTGAGTCCTTTATCTTGATTGCGTCGATGCACATGCTCAGCGAGCTTCATATCCCTCACGTATCGTTGGGCTTCTATTCGATACGATTCTCTAATAAATTCAATAGGATTTGAAGCATCTGGCAGCTCAGAGCTCCCAGGCTCATATTCGCTACGATTCTCTAATAAATTCAATAGGATTTGAAGCATCTG
>CAYZLS010000371.1:0-2594 GCA_964479355.1 uncultured Wenzhouxiangellaceae bacterium
ATGACGGAATTTGAAAGCAGAGCAGGTTGATGGTTGTCAAAAAAAAGCCAACAGGTACCGACACTGACATCGCGCTGGGAGAAGTGCGGGTACAGATTGATGCGCTGGATGCAAAAATACAGGCGTTGATCAGTGAGCGGGCAGGTCTTGCCGGCGTAATGCGTGCGTCCAAGGGCCAGCTGGACAATGCGGTTGATTATTACCGGCCTGAGCGCGAAGCAGAGGTGCTCAGGAGGGTGCTTGAACGCAATGAAGGGCCAATCAGCGATAAAGAGATGCTCAGGTTGTTCAGGGAAATCATGTCGGTTTGTCTGGCCCAACAGGAGCCATTAAAAATAGCCTACCTGGGCCCGGAGGGAACCTTTACCCAGCAAGCCGTGAATCAATATTTCGGGCATTCTGTCAGGGCCTTTGGTGTGGGTGGTCTGGATGATGTATTTGCTCGGGTTGAGGCTGCAGAGGCGGATTTTGGTGTCGTGCCGATAGAAAACTCATCCCAGGGTATTGTCAGCCATACGCTGGACAGATTTTTGGAATCAGACCTGAAAATTTGTGGCGAAATTGAAATGGCCATTCACCACAATCTACTAAGTCAGGCAAAATCACTGGCAGGAATTGAGCGACTTTATTCTCATCAGCAGTCGGTGTCACAATGTAAGGGCTGGATTCGTCAGCATTTGCCGGCGGCGGAGTGTATCGCGGTGAGCAGTAACGCTGAAGCGGCTAGGCGAGTGCGGCATGCATCCGATGCAGCGGCTATTTCCAGTCAGTCAGCTGCTGAGATTTATGCAGTACCGATATTATTTGCCCGCATTGAAGATTGTCAGGATAATGCTACCCGCTTCTTGGTGATCGGTAGACAGTTGCTGGCTCCTTCCGGAGAGGACAAAACCACATTGTTATTGGCGGGCGAAGAAGTTGCCGGTGATTTGCATTCTCTGTTAAGCCCGCTGGCAAAGCATTCCCTGAACATGACGCGGATTGAGTCAAGGCCATCCAACGCCGGTAACTGGAAATATGTGTTTTTTGTCGATATCGAAGGTCACGTGCAAACTGAACCGCTCAAAACGGCCCTGGCAGAGATGCAGAAATTGACCAGCCTGACCCGCGTACTGGGGTCATACCCAAAGGCGGTTTCCGGACAGGGTAGTTGAATATAGGCTTGACATGACACCAGCGATCCTGAGAGTCGAACCACTGAGTCAGGCTTTGTGTGGAGAAATCTTTCCTCCGGGTGACAAATCCATCAGTCATCGGGCCTTGATATTTGCCTGCCTGGCTGAGGGTCGCTCCGAACTCAAGGGTTTGCTTCAGAGCGAGGATACCCTGGCCACTCTAAAGGCCTGCGAACAATTGGGTGCTGGTATAGCGTGTTGCAATGGAAGCACCTTCGTTACGGGTACTGGTGGTGAGCTAAAACTGCCACCCGCTGGTTTTCTGGAGTTAGGAAATTCAGGCACCGCCATGCGGCTATTTGCGGGCGTCCTGAGTGGACAGCATTTTGACACTAAGCTAACGGGTGATGCATCCTTAAATAGCCGTCCAATGCAGCGCATCGTTGTACCGTTGACACTCATGGGTGCAAACATCAAGTCTACCGATCAGGGTACCGCCCCGTTGGTGATCCAGGTCAGCGCTGGCGGACTACATGGCATCAAATACACCTCGCCGGTAGCCAGCGCACAGCTTAAATCCTGTTTGCTGTTGGCTGGGCTTTTTGCTTCCGGAACCACCTGTGTAACTGAACCCCGTGTGAGCCGTGACCATACCGAACGCATGTTACCGGTGTTTGGCGTGGATTTGCCTGCACCGTGCAGTGTTTCAGGTGGTGCCAGTCTCAAAGCTGCCAATTTTACAGTGCCAGGAGATATTTCCTCAGCCGTATTCCCGTTGGCTGCTGCGATCTTAATGCCGGGTTCAAGCATCATTTCGCGCCAGACCGGACTCAATCCCACCCGGGTTGGTTTTCTCCGTTGCTTGGAAGAAATGGGAGCAGATATAAATATTCTGAATCAATCTGCTGTGGGTGCAGAGCCTGTGGGTGATATTCAGGTGACATTCAATACGCGTCTTAACGCCATTACTGTGCCGGAATCCAGGGTTCCGGACATGATTGATGAATTACCCCTGTTAATGGCAATAGCAGCCACCGCCAGGGGGGTGACACGAATACGGGGAGCTGCCGAGTTGCGGGTAAAAGAAAGTGACCGCCTGGCAGTAATGACAAAGGGGTTACGCGCATTGGGTGTTGAATTAACAGAGTATCCTGACGGCCTGGATATTGAAGGGGGAAGCGTTCGCGGTGGCCAGGTGGATGCTGCAGGGGATCACCGCTGTGCCATGTCCTTTGCCGTACTGGGTCTGGTTGCCGCGGCGCAGGTGCAAATCAAAAGTGCCCAGTACATAGCGACTTCTTATCCTGGTTTCAGTGATGATATGAACAAACTGGGTGCAAATATTCAATCTGAGAGTGAAGCGGCATGACCGGGCATGGAGTTGCTAATTGCGAACTGGAAGTGCCGGTCATTACAATTGATGGCCCAGGTGGCTCTGGCAAGGGTACGATTGCCACCCGTCTGGCAGCGCATCTCGGC
>CAYZLS010000372.1:0-2590 GCA_964479355.1 uncultured Wenzhouxiangellaceae bacterium
TTTTATTTCCAGGCCAGGGCTCCCAGAGTGTGGGGATGATGTCTGGGTTGGCGGCGGATTTCAATCTTGTGCAGACAACCTTTGCCGAGGCCTCTGCGGTCCTGAAGTATGATTTATGGTCTATCGTCACAGAGGGTCCTGGCGAACAACTGAATAAAACTGAAATCACACAACCGGCCATACTGGTCGCTGGCATTGCGACTTGGCGTGTGTGGCAGGATATGGGTGGAAGCCAGCCGGATTTTTTTGCAGGTCATAGCCTGGGAGAGTATTCGGCGCTGGTTGCTGCCGGCGTGATGCCGTTCCACCAGGCCGTCAGCATCGTAGCGGAACGGGGGCGCCTGATGCAGGCAGCCGTTGCCGAGGGTGCTGGCGCCATGGCCGCTGTTTTGGGACTGGAAGATCATGTTTTGATCGAGATTTGCGAGCGTGCGGCAGGCGATGATGTTGTTGCTTGTGCAAATTTTAATTCACCGGGCCAAGTGGTCATTTCTGGGGATCGCAATGCAGTGGAGCGGGCCAGCGAAATGGCAAAACTGGCCGGCGCACGGCGGGTTTTACCGTTGCCGATTAGTGTGCCCTCGCACTGCTTGTTGATGCAAGGTGCCGCCACAAAACTGCAAGAGACTCTGGGTGGAACTCACTTCGCAGAAGGCTCTGTACCGGTTATTCAGAACGCAGATGCTCGCGCTTACACCAACGCCGATCAGGTCAGGGAAGCTCTGGCGCGACAATTATGGCAACCTGTGCGCTGGACTGAAACAATCGCAGCGTTACTGGATTCAGGTGTCAGTCGGTTTGTAGAATGTGGACCGAGTAAAGTGCTGGCGGGTCTGAATCGCCGTATTTCAAAGGAATCGACAATTTTCGCCTTGATCAATAAAACATTTATGGATCAGGCGATGGATACAGGAGAAGCTAATGACCACCAGCTTATGTGACCAGGTAGCACTGGTCACCGGTGCCAGTCGCGGAATCGGGGCTGCAATCGCAACCCGATTAGCTGCTGATGGCATTCGTGTTTTTGGTACTGCAACTACCTCAGCAGGTGCTACAGCCATCAGCGGGCAGAGTGTTGCCAGTTTGACGGGCCTGGTGCTCAATGTAAATGCTGCCGATGGGATCAAGGCAGCACTGGATGAAATTAACGAACAGGGCAAGGCACCAACGATTCTGGTCAACAATGCCGGTATTACCCGTGACCAGTTATTGCTGAGATTGAGTGAAGATGACTGGGAAAGTGTTCTTAATACCAATCTGCGTTCCGTGTACCGGCTTTCCAAGGCCTGTTTGCGCGGTATGATGAAAGCACGTAACGGGCGTATTATTAGCATCGCATCCGTGGTTGGCTCAATGGGAAACGCCGGTCAGGTGAACTATGCCGCTGCCAAGGCTGGTATGATGGGTTTTTCGCGGTCACTTGCCCGGGAAGTGGGCTCAAGAGGCATCACTGTAAATGTGGTTGCACCGGGTTTTATTGACACTGACATGACCCGTGAACTCAATGACACACAGCGGGAGGCGATGTTGCAGGACATCCCTTTGAAACGTCTGGGTGATGCCAGCGAAATTGCAGCAGCAGTTAGCTTCCTTGCGGCCCCGGATGCAGCATACATTACCGGCCAGACATTACATGTCAATGGCGGTATGTACATGATATAAAAAAGCAAGCAGCCATTTTCAGACTTGTCGCCAGCAAAATGAACGATGGCAATTGGTAATTAACTGGCAGAAACGTCGCAGTTTCTTTAAAATTGCACTTTCGTGTCACACTAAAGGAATCACTAAAAAATGAGTAGCATTAAAGAGCGCGTGCAGAAAATTGTCATAGAGCAACTGGGTGTTAACGAAGAGGAAGTTACCCCGAATGCTTCCTTTGTGGACGACCTTGGTGCGGATTCTCTGGATACCGTTGAACTTGTTATGGCGCTTGAAGAAGAGTTTGAGTGTGAAATCCCTGACGAGGAAGCGGAAAAAATCACCAGCGTTCAGCAGGCGATTGATTACGTTAAATCCACCACCAACTAATTTATGGAATGATTGTTTACGGGCGGCATTTTGTCGGCTGTGATTCGTTTCAGATGTTTATTACAGCTTCCCTGATGCCGAGGTTTTCCGGATGACACAACGTCGCGTTGTAGTGACAGGTATGGGCATTAAGTCGCCTGTTGGTAGTGCAGTTGAGACTGCTTGGGATGCCATCTGCAATGGTCGCAGCGGTATCGAAATCCTGACGGCTTTTGATCCAGCCCAGATAAAAACCCGCATTGCCGGTGAAGTGATTAATTTTGATGTGAGTGACTATCTTGAGCCGTGCGAAATCAAACGCATGGACAAGTTTGTCCATTATGGCTACGCGGCTGCGGTAGACGCACTTGAAGATGCCGGCCTGATAGGTGAAGATTCCAGCCATGATCCAGAACGAATTGGGTGCGCGGTGGGTGCAGGTATCGGTGGCCTAGCGACCATCGAAAATACCACCGAAGCTTATTTAGACGGCGGGCCACGCAAAGTCGGCCCGTTTTTCATTCCCGGTTCGATCGTCAACATGATTGGCGGCTATCTGGCCATTAAACATAACCTTAAAGGT
>CAYZLS010000373.1:0-2588 GCA_964479355.1 uncultured Wenzhouxiangellaceae bacterium
CAGAGTGTTGTAAAGAATGTGAGCAGGAGGGTCAATAGCACAACTAATAAAGTATATCCCGGCAAGTAGAAATGACGATAAAAAGCATTGCTGATACCTGCCACACCCCATAGGTTTCCACTACCACTACCGACCACCAACTGACCCCGCATACCCTTTTCCATATGCTGCGCCATATCGCAATGTATCAGGTAGGTGCGATCGTCCCCCGGCACAATGAAGGTACCCACTTTACGCTGACCACCCGAGGCTTCGATATGGAACATGCCCGCTGGGTACAGGTAGGCCGGCAAGCCATGCACCATCCATTGGTGGCGTACCTGGTCCTCGTTGATAAAGGTGATTTCGACCCGGGCACAAGGCAGGACGCGGACTTCATGCTCGTCCATGCCATAGATCATGCCCGGAACGTCGGCAGCATATTTCCGGCCTGCGTGTATGGTCAGTTTGTAATCACGGCTGATTGTCTTGCAATCACGCGGCAATGTGCTGTGGTTTTCATTCATCACCACCCCACCGGTGTCCACTGACATATGATGACCCTTATGTGCTGAGTGGTCTGAACCCTGCTGGCTGAATCCCGAGACAGGGAACAAAAACACCAGGCAGGTGGGCAAAACGATGCCGGAAATCAGGTGGCGATACTTCACCGCCATCTTCGCCGGAGCAGAATGCTGAGGGCAACAGCCAGCATGATGCCCAGTGCCAAAGCCAGCCCCAGCATTCGTACCAGCATCAACCAGTCCGTGCCAACATCTGCAAAAAGACCGGGGGCGTAATGCTCCCAGACGGGTATTTCCTTACGGTAATAAGCTGCCGTAAAATACTGGTCCCAGGACACACCACGGGTTTTTGGCCAGCCGGTCTCATCCAGAAAGGATTTGTACACAATCGCGCTGATATTACCACCGGGCCCGATCCCGTCAGTGGTGATGCCCTTGTACTGGTGATCATGGAACAGCCAGACCCCAGGTCCATAAGCGTGCAGGCCGTCATCGACAAGCTCCAGCGCCAAATCCGCGCGCTGGGTGGTCGCCAGCCACAGCACATCCTGCGGCGTACGCGAGAGCTCCGGCAGTTCAACGCCATCGCGATGGGTCTGAGTGAACTTGTGACCATGGGTATGCAAGGCAATGCCTTTAGCGCCACTATTCACCACGCGGAGCTTGATGCGTTCATCCGCTTTGCCAACCACCAGTGATTCCCTGAAGGTATAGGGAAATGAGCGGCCATTGAGGGTGAAATAATCCGGCTGCGCGTCGGTAACATCGTAGTCACGGTGTATCGAACGCGTGATCAGACGGGGGTCGTTTTCACGCTGAACCCGCTCGCTTAATTCCTTATCCAGATCAAGGTAATGCAGGTCGTATTCTCGCTCATATTCTTCCTGTACAGCACGCGAGGGCACCCGCACCAGACCGGCGCCGATGTTCATGGTCTGCAGCCAGTTATCGGGCCGGTTTTCTTCGATAATGAACAACCCCTGCAAGCCCATCATGACGTGTACCTGCGGTTGCACATGACAATGATAGAACATCGTTCCACTCTGGCGTGGCTGCAACTCGTAGCTGCGTGCTTCACCGGGCAACACGGCGGTTTCAGAGGTAAGAGGAACCCCGTCATTGCCTTCGCCCGAAGCATCGATGAAACCATGGTCGGTACCATGCAAGTGCAAGGTATGGGGCATGTAATGCGTATTTTCCAGCGTTATGATCACGCTGTCGCCCTGCTCGACACGGATAGCAGGCGAAGGCAAGCGCAACGAGCGTCTGGCCTGGTTGGAGACGAAGTTCTCTACTGCCATACCTACTAGTTTTGGTGCAAACACCCACATACTGGGCTTGATGCCCGGGGCTATCTGATATTGAGTAACCGGGCCGGGAACGATTGCAGAACCGCCGTTAAGTTCAGCAACTTCGAGCCGGATATGGATCTCGTCCGGATCTCCATCACCATCCAGATCACGTCCTTTTACCACCGCATCAGCGGTCAGGCCACTTTTTATCAAGGTGGCAGAGTCCACCTTGTTGGTACCACGCACAAAGGCCGCCACTGTATAAGGATTATCCGCCACGCAGGCTGCAGAAGCGTTGATTTTCACGCCTTCAATCGGCTGCTCATCACGCCAGCCTTGCGGGTCTGGTGGGCAAAACACCTCGGCCTTCACACCCCTAGCCGGCAGTGAAGCGGGTAACGCTCGGTAGGCAGCCGTGCCAAACCATGCAGATAACTGCTGTCGCACCGGTAGCGGATACCACTGGGGTGGGAAACATAGCAGCACCAGCAACAGGGCCAATACAAAAAAACGGGTTTTATTCATTTCAGGTTCCCACCTGGGCCCGAGCCCTCCTGAGACTTGCATTGCGGCGCAGCATAAAGGCGGTTACTGCCCCCAAAAGTGGTATCAAAATCAACCAGAAACTGTAATTGGAACCACCCACTTCAAAGGGAAAAACTGCGGTATAGATGGTGTCTTTACTCGGATGTCCGGCTGAGACAATGCCGACGTATGCGCCTTCCTCGAGAAACTCGACTGCCAGTTTGAGTGAGGCATCCGCTTGAATAACCGGTGGCTGATAGTACAGCTT
>CAYZLS010000374.1:0-2578 GCA_964479355.1 uncultured Wenzhouxiangellaceae bacterium
TCAATGAGCGAAGCGTCCAGCTGGCCAGAAACTCACTGGCATCCTCACGCAGATGCAAAGTGACTTCAGTACCATGTAGGGGCAGATCCAATTGTGTAAGTGTGTACTGGCCGCTGCCATCGGACTCCCACTGCACACCATCACTCACCTTGCTGCCTGCGGACCGTGTTCGCAGACTTACTTTGTCTGCAACGATAAACGACGAATAGAAACCCACGCCAAACTCGCCAATCAGATTGGAATCGGCGTCCTGATCACCCGACATATTCTTTAAGAACTTGCGAGTGCCTGAGCGGGCAATCGTGCCGATGTTTTCAACCACTTCCTGCTTCGACATGCCAATGCCGTTATCGCGAACCTTGACAAAGCCGGCGTCTTCGTCAACTTCGATTTCAATCCTCAATTCAGGGTTATCACCCAGCAACTTCTCGTTCTGCAAAGCATCAAAACGCAGCTTGTCACAGGCATCAGATGCATTGGAAACCAGTTCACGCAAAAAGATTTCGCGGTTTGAATAGAGCGAATGAACCATCAGATTCAGTACTTCACGTACTTCAGCCTGGAACTCATAGGTTTCAGGTTTGCCAGTTTTGGTGGCCCTGCTCGATTTGTTTGACTTGGTGGGTCTGGACTTTTGGTTTGATTTAGCAGCCTTGGTGGGTTTGGACTTTTGGTTTGATTTAGCAGCCTTGGTGGGTTTGGTGCCTTTGGCTGTTTTAGTCGCTTTAGTGGTTTTTTTAGTGTCGGTAGTATTTTTGGTATCGGTCATTTTATTGTCCATGAAAATATGTGCTAAACCCAAAAGTTGGGTCTGCAATAAATCTTTCAAGGGAATAATTGACATTTCCGACGAGCAAGCTCGTCGGTCCGACAGAGATGGCGGGTATGGTTTAGCCCAGCTTTTCTTTGATACGGGCTGCTTTACCTTCCAGATCACGCAAGTAATAAAGCTTGGCGCGACGCACCGCACCCCGGCTTTTGACTTTTACAGAGTCGATCAACGGGCTGTGGGTTTGGAAAACACGCTCAACACCCGTGCCATGCGCAATTTTACGTACGGTGAAGGCGGAGTTTAGACCACGGTTTTTAATGGCGATAACAACGCCCTCAAAAGCCTGCAAACGCTCGCGAGTGCCTTCCTTAACTTTTACACTGACGATGACGGTATCACCGGGGCTGAATTTCGGTAATTCACGGGTCATTTGCTCTGCGTTAACTTGCTCAATGATGTTCATCGTTCTGTCCTTTCAATAAAAGTCGCTCGTCGGCCTTTCTTAATCAATTTCAAATTCATGGCGAAATTCCTGTAATAACATTTTCGCCTCTGCATCCAGTTCCTGGTTTTCCAGCAAATCCGGCCGCTGTTGCCAGGTTCGCCCTAGGGCTTGTTTTCTCCGCCAGCGACGGATCGCTTCATGGTCGCCGGAAAGCAACGTCTCCGGCACCTTGTTGCCAGCCACCTCTTCGGGGCGGGAATAATGCGGGTGATCAAGCAAGCCGTGCATAAATGAATCCTGCTCGGCAGATTGCTCATCTCCCAACACACCCGGAATCAACCGGGCAACCGCATCAATTACGACCGCGGCAGCTAACTCCCCACCACTTAGCACATAATCGCCAAGCGACCACTGTTCATCGACTTCCGCTTCAATCGTGCGCTCATCGATGCCTTCATAACGCCCGCAAACTAGGATCAACCCCTGCCTGCCTGCCAATTCATTAATGTCTGCCTGGTCCAGTTTACGGCCCTGCGGACTCATCAAGCTGACCATGGGGTCGTGCCCCGCAAGTCTTTCACCCTGGGCTGCGCGTGCTGCCCGTATAGTTGAGGCCAGGGGCTCAACGGTCATCACCATACCCGGACCACCACCATAAGGCCGGTCATCCACGCTCCGATGCCGATCGGTGGCAAAATCCCGGGGGTTCCAGGTTTTTAACGCAACCCGCCCATCCCGAATAGCCCGCCCGGTAACACCCAGCCCGGTCAGTTCCTGCATGGACTCAGGAAACAGCGTAATAACATCTATGCGCATGGTGCTACCTGCTAGCATCCCGGTCCATCACTGTGAATATTTAAAACTCAGCATCCCAGTCCACTACCATCAATCCACCATCTAGGTCTATGCGGGTCACGTACTGTCCCTGAACAAACGGCACCAGGTGTTCCCGCTCACCCTTGATCAGCAGTACATCATTAGCGCCTGTTTCCAGCACCCGTTCCACCCGGCCCAGCACTTCACCCTTGAGTGTTTGCACTTCCAACCCTTCGAGGTCAGTCCAGTAGTATTCATCCGTTGCCGTCGCCGGTAGTTGGTCACGCCCGACAAAAATCTGTTGACCGACCAGGCTAGCGGCCTGCTCCCGGTCTTCCACACCCGGCAGTAATGCCAACAACCCTTTACCCTGTTTGCGCCCGTCAACATCATGAAACTGGCTGCATTCTCCTCCCAGCAACCATGGCTGGTATTCAAAAATTGCTTCCATTGGCCGGGTCCAGGAATAAACCTTGACCCAACCCTTAATGCCGTGAACCGCCGAAATATACCCCAGCGTTACTTGTTTTTGTGAACTCATCACA
>CAYZLS010000375.1:0-2561 GCA_964479355.1 uncultured Wenzhouxiangellaceae bacterium
TCGCTGCCTGCTCAAAAGGCTTCTCAACAAACCGGGTCAGGTTGATCGAACCCAGCAAGCAGGCGCCATAGGGTGGCAACGGCTGTTCTCCACAGGGGTTGGTGGTACGAATATTTTCGCAAAACCAGTTGTTGTTCATTTCATTGATACGATCAATCAGGATAAAACCCGGTTCAGCAAAGTCGTAGGTTGATGACATTATCATGTCCCACATCCGTTGCGCAGGCACTTTTTTATACACCTTACAGGCAACCAGGCCGTCCTCGCGGGTAACATAATCGTCAGTCAACGGCCACTGCCGCCAGACGACTTGTTCGGGGTCATCTATTTCCAGTTCACCCACTTCTTGCGCTGTGATGGGAAACGCCAGGGACCAGCCCCGATCCTCATTAACGGCTTGCATGAATTCATCTGTGATCAACAATGAGCAATTAAACTGTCGTAACCTGCCGTCCTCACGCTTAGCCCGAATAAAGTCCATGGCATCCGGGTGACCGATTTCAAAAGTTGCCATCTGGGCGCCCCTGCGACCCCCGGCAGAAGAAACGGTAAAGCACATCTTGTCATAGATATCCATGAAGCTGAGCGGACCTGAGGTGTAAGCACCAGCTCCGGTCACATAGGCTCCTTTAGGGCGCAAGGTCGAAAACTCATAGCCAATCCCACAGCCCGCTTTAAGCGTCAGACCCGCTTCATGCACTTTATCCAGAATACCGCTCATGGAATCCCGGATAGTCCCTGAAACAGTGCAGTTGATGGTAGAAGTTGCCGGTTTGTGCTCCAGCGCCCCAGCATTGGAGGTTATCCTTCCTGCTGGTATTGCGCCTCGCCGTAAGGCCCATAAAAACGATTTATTCCACTGCTCACGCAGCTCCCGACTTGCTTCGGTTTTAGACAACGCACGGGCCACTCTTTGGTAAGTATCGTCAATGCTGGCATCGATGTTTTCACCGAGTTTGGATTTTAACCGGTACTTCTTATCCCAGATATCGAGGGACGCTTTTTGAAAAGGAACTGTTTGAATATCAATGCCTATGGTCTCAATCCGAACACTGCTCATGAATTATCCTGCTTAATTGGTTAGTTTTATTTGTATAAAACACAAGTTATTGTGCCTTCCCTGCTTGATCAACACAAGATATCGTGTCCGAGGCGGTAAAAGATACCGATGAAACCAAGGGCTGTCAAATGTGCCTCAAGTTCTGGAACTATCACTACTGGGCTAAATATATTGACGTATGTTCATTAGCCTATAAAAACTGTGACGTTTTTGGCACAGGCAGTGTCATGAGGAGGAGGCACGAAAAGCTTGTTAACTATGGCTTTCGTTTCGTCACAAAACCTGAATAAAATGAAGAATCACTCATGAAACACTCAATAAAGGCCTTTTTTGCTCTGGTCGCACTTACCCTTTTGACCACATCCGTAACTCAAGTGGAGACCCTTAACAAAACCTAATTAGCGCTATATCTCAGCCAGCATAAACGGGCACGTTACGCAGTCTGGTTTCAGACCAGGGCTGGCAACATACAGCGGCCATTAACAGGCGGGGCACCATAGCCTCAAGCCGAAACCGTTGATTGAACCGCCAAGCCGCCTCACCAAGATAACGATGCGCGTACTTGAAGAAGCAGAATACATGATAGGTTCCATCAAGAGCACGTTTAAGATTACCGAGGACGACATTGACCCAACGCACACCTTCAGCTTCACAGGCCTGTCGTGGACCAGCGCCTTGAATGACGGTATGCGGATGATCCAGGTTGGCCACCGCGCCAAAAGCTCTCAGACCATCGTTGTAAACCTCAGCACCGGGTTGCAAGCGCCGCTTGGCCCATTCAGTAATAGCAACTTTGGTAAGGCCATCAACCGGTTCGATCACCGTGTAGCCGGGACGATCCGGTTCATCGGTCGCCACGGCAATCACAAAAGGGCGCTTGTTCTCCGACCCACGTCCTCGTTTACCCCCCTTACGTTCACCACCCAGATACGCATCATCAATCTGCACAAACCCGGTCAACCGGCGCGAGGCCTCGCGTTGTGTCATTGCTTGCATCAGCTTGTGCTTCATCCGCCAGGCCGAGCTATAGCACACGCCCAGGTGACGGGAGAGTTCCAATGCAGAAAGGTTAGTCTTGCTCTGAGTCAGCAAGTACAAAGCCAGGAACCAGGTTGTCAGTGGCAAACGAGAGTGCTCAAAGAGCGTCCCGGCAATCAGGCTGGTCTGACATCGACATCCTGTACACTGCCAAAGTTGCTGACCCCCGCGGAAGAAAGTGCTGCAGGATTGCCCTTCGCACCGGGAGCATACAAAATCAGTTGGCCACCGCGCCTCGAAAAGTGCCGATTCGCAAGCTTCTTGTGTACCATAGTCCCGCAGGAACGACATCAGGGACAGGCCCGGTTTAAATTGAACGCGATTCATCGCCATGACAAAGTCTCCTTGTGTAAAATGAGACTTCAAGATACCTGCTCCAATTCTCAAAGCCTGAGACTCGGCTGAGATACAGCGCTAATCAGGTTTAATATTGCGGCAACTTTACACGTACCTGCGGGCGCGA
>CAYZLS010000376.1:0-2559 GCA_964479355.1 uncultured Wenzhouxiangellaceae bacterium
ATGGTTTCCGAACTACCGCGTCAACCGTACTCAATGAACTTGGTTTTGATTCAGACGCAATTGAAAGGCAGTTAGCGCACAGTGAAAAGGACAAAGTACGAGCTGCTTACAACCGGGCTAAATACCTGGATAAACGCAAAGCCATGATGCAAGCATGGGCCGATTATCTGGACGGTAAAAACGATTCTGAAAAGGTAGTACCAATCCGAAGTAAATGAACTTAGTTAAGCACATAATGTTAATGCCAGCCTAGGTTAGCTACCGAAAGGCAGGGTAGCTACGCCTCACGTAGTGTGGATACAGGCGTTAGCGATTTGGCCGTTTTCCAGGCATTGACTACACAATCATTCAGACTAACCCCTTTGAAGGCATTGCCGGTCAACACCAGTCCCGGGTGGCGATGTAAGCTCTCATCAATGGCTGCCAATCGGGCTGCGTGCCCAACCACATACTGTGGAATGGCTCTCTCATGCCGGAAAATGCGGATAAAATCGGGCTCAGATTGCAAGCCAAGAATGTCATGCAGGTCGTCTCTGACCCGATCAATCAGCTGCTCATCGGGCAGTGTAGCCAATTCGGGTGCCCTAGCGCCGCCGACCATTGAACGGAGCAGAACTGAGCCTTCAGGCGCGCGCCCGGGAAACACATTGGAATCGATTATAGTGCCGAGAACACCACGGCCTTCTTTGGATGGCACGAGGAAGCCAAAACCATCAAGAACCTTGCCCACACGTTGAGTTTGATAACCAAAACAGCACACCGAAAACGGTGGGTAGGGTATTGCACTGAGCAGCTTAGCCAATAACGGATCGAATCTCTGCAGTATCCGGGTTTGTGCATGCGCTGGTGTGGCCAGGATCAATGCATCAGCTTCTTCTTCCCCGCCATTTTCCAATTGCACCTGATACCGCTGGCCATTGCGACTGACATCGACCACAGGGCTAGCGGTATGGATCCTCGAGTCCAGTTGCGCAGCCAATTTATCTGTCAGTACACTCATGCCATCGGCGAATGACGTCAGCCTGCCACCGGGCCCAGGCCCGGGCATATTTTTCTTGCCTGCACGCCTCGCTTGGAGTTGTAGCTTGAATAAACCACGTAGCAGGCTGCCGTATTCCATTTCTACCTCGTGAATGCGTGGAAAGCAACTTTGCAGACTCAATTTTGTCGCATCGCCGGCGAATACACCGGCGGCCATGGGGTCGATTAGTCGTTCAAATGCCTCACGACCTAGCCGTCGGGTTCCAAATTCAGCTAGGGTCTCATCGGGGTTATCCGTGCCACCGGCAACCAGTTCGTATAAAACCCGCAAGCGCCCCGGTATACTCAAAAGGTGTGAGGCCAGGAACTCGGGTGGTTTCTCCGGCAGTTTGTGCAGTTCACCGCGGCTGTATACATAACGGTTTTGTGCGGCGGCATCGGCCGATAATGGTGTTACACCGGATTCGTCACATAATTCCGGAGTTCGGGGGATTTTATCGAGAAAACCGTTGACACCACCTTCACAGAGATAACCCTGGTGGCTTTTTTCAGTCCAGACCTTACCGCCGACACGTTGGGCAGCCTCAAAAATGACAATTTCAATATCTGGTTGCCTGAACAACAGTGCTTGAGCGGTAGCCAAACCTGAAATGCCGGCTCCTGCGATAATTATCTTCACCAGACTTTCACGTCAGCCCCGACTGTCAGTTGTTAAAACCACAACCATTTTTTAAAATCCCATCCTGCAAAAACTCCAACTATATTGACATATGTTATGCACATTGTGGCACAGAAGGCGTAGCTTTAATGCTGTCCAGTCCGTTGCTTTACTGGATATGAGTTTATTTACTCAGGAGGACATAAATGGTCAGTTTAAACAAGTTAGCCAGACCATTGCTCATGCTATGCTTATTGCCGATAGCTATAACAAGTTGCGGTGGTGAAGGTGTCGTAAGTTTGCTCAGGATGTGAAGCCAATCCTTGATCAGAATTGCTTGCAATGCCACCAGCAGGGTGGCAAAGGTCAACAAGCCAGCGGATTTGGAATGGAAACCTACGCCGAGCTAATGAAAGGCACACGTTTTGGCCCGATGATTATTGCCGGTGACGTTGAAGGCAGTAACCTGGTGGCCATCATCAAAAAGTGGCTCAGTCTCAAAATAGAACTTTACACAATATTACAGATTTTGGGCCTAACACTTTTCGAGAAAACACCGCTAGATCAATTACTTATGACTCCTGAATACCAAAGCGAGGTGAGCGAAATGACTAACCAATTGAATTTATTCGATTTAACGTTGGGACACTAGCGTTTTTAAGTAAGTGATTTTGGAGGAACAATGGCGGTAGGGATGTTAAATATACCTCAAATGCATGAGGCTTTTCGTGATGAACTCGCTCAGGCACTGATTGATGTGATGGATTCCGGTAATTATATCGGCGGACCTAAATTAATTGCTTTTGAAGAGCAATTGGCAGCCTATTGCGACGTTCCTCATGCCATAGGGGTGAGTTCAGGTTCAGATGCTCTTATCGCTGTTCTTATGGCGTTGGATATTGGGTCGGGAGATGAAATTA
>CAYZLS010000377.1:0-2558 GCA_964479355.1 uncultured Wenzhouxiangellaceae bacterium
ATATGACAGCCGTAGAGAACCATCGTGTTATCGAGCAGGTTGCCATCCACTTCATTCACGCTCTTAAGATCTCGCAAAAACTCATCGAATAATTCCATTTGTGTGGTTTCAATTTCCTCAAGCCGGCTTAACTTCACTTCGTCTTTTCCGTGATGAGAAAGATTATGGTAGCCACCGAGCGTTCTACCATCATCAAACGTTACACCTGGGGTACGCACACTGCCGAGGAATAGGGTGATGACCCGAGTCGAATCCGTCTGCAAGGCAAGCCGACACATGTCATTCATCATGCGAACCATTGCGAAGAATTCTTTCTTGTCTTCCGGATACTCGGGCATCGCTTCATCGACAGTGGGTTTCAGTCTCGCTTCCCAGGCTTTCGCATCAGTGAGCCGCTGCTCAAGACTGCGAACTGCGGTTTGGTATTGATCGATTCTCTGCCGATCTGAATCGCTTACGCGTTTGCTTAAACGCGAACTCTGTCCTAATACGACATCAAGAATGCTACCCTTTCTCCGAAGCCGATCGAGTTGTGCTTCCATCGCATCCCGATCCCCCTGTAGAAACATTTTTTTGTAGAGATCAGCCGCGCTCTTGATGGTGGGTATCTCAACACCGGCCTGTGTATAAGAAAGACTCCTCACATCGTTGATGCCAAGAGAAAGCGACCGGAATCGTGTCTTGTTGCCCACCTCATTGGCGATTACCTGGTCAAGAGAGATGCTATTACGAAAACTCGCTCGCCCCGGATGTGGAGCTGCAGTCAGAAAGGTTTTGTCAGCACGGTGGCCACCGTCAACACCGGGATGAGAGAGCCCGCTGAATACGGTGAATTGCTCCCTGTGTTCTGTGATTTTCTCAAGGTAAGGGGACATCGCATAGTCTCGTCCCGCCGTCTTTGGAAAGAATCGCTTAGGAATAAAACCAAGATCCTGATTGATCGCGATCATACGTTTAGGAGCAGCTTCTACTGAAGAGGCTCCAAAAGATTCCAAAAGAGGCAGGCTCACACTGACACCAGCAGCTTGCAGAAATGTTCGACGGTTGGTTTTCATTAGCCTATTTCCTTAAGAACAATGGGCTTTGGACAATTTCATGAATAATCGTCCGCATGCCAAATTCTGATGCACGACTTTTCTCGAGTATGGCCGATACCTCATCCCGATCAGCAAATCCAACCGGTGCTCCAGTGGCATATACGAGGAGTTGCTCAGTTATATTTCGCGCGATGACTTCTTCATTTTCGAGCAGCAATTCTTTGAATTGAAGAACATCTTCAAACGGATCCCCCTCTGGTGTCACTCCGGAGGCATCGACTGCATTTCCAACAAAGTGCACATACTCATTGCCGCTTCGACCCACACCTTCGATCCGCTCAGATCCTTCACCCAGTGAGCGGTAATTCTCCCGCCAACGTCCCATGACATCGAATCCTTCCAACGCAAAGCCTGGAGGATCAATCTTCTGATGGCAGCTTGCGCAGGACGCATCCTCACGGTGCTTTTTCAGCAATTCACGAATTGTTGTTGCGCCACGAATATCTGGCTCTACGGCAGGAACCGATGGCGGTGGCGGGGACGGAGGATCGCCGAGCAGTCGTTCCATGACATACACACCGCGCAGTACCGGTGAAGTCACAGTTCCATTGGCTGTCACCTTGAGCACTGACGCTTGCGTGAGGATTCCTCCATACGGACTGTTCTCTGGAAGCGAGATGCGTCGAAACGTGGGCCCGACAACTCCCGGTACGCCGTAATGCAGTGCCAACCGTTCATCAGCGAATGTGTAATCAGCATCGATGATGTTTCGGGCTGGTCGATCACCGGCAATTAAGTCCGCGAAATAGAGACGCGACTCTTCAATCATTGAGTTCACGAGCCACCAGTCACCAGCGTACTCCGGGTACAGCTCACGGTCAGGATCAGTATCGTTGATTTCGTCGAGCTTTAGCCAGGCATCAAGAAACTCCTTAACGAAACGTCTTCCTTCCGGTTTTTCAAGGAGGCGATTGACTTCACTTCGCAACGTCTCTGAGTCACGAAGTTTTCCTTGCTGGGCCAAGGCACGAAGTGACTCATCCGGAATCGATTCACCAAGAAAAAATGAAAGACGTTCTGCGATTGCAAAGTCATCCAGTTCACCTGGTTCTCCGCAGTGAAAAAGAAATTCAGGTGAAGCAAGTACTGCTGAGTAGGTGGCGATCATCGCTTCGGTGAAAGTCTCTCCCTCCTCCAACAACTGCTTCGCGTACAGGTAGAACCGATCGAACTCTGCATCGGCAACCGGCCGACGGTAGACCCGTGTCATGAAACCTGACAAAAGCTCGCCCGCCTCCTGCAACGGATGCGTTGGAACAGCGATGACATGGCGCCCCGATTGTTCCGTGGGAACGTCACCAAATAGTGCTTTATAGGATGCCGGCGGCCATTCCTTAAGAAAAGGCCCTTCGACCTCCAACCAATGAAAGGCAACTCCGGGATAGCCCTCTGGCTCAATTTTCTGAATCGTATGCGGCATTGCCGGAACCATTGGGCTGGGCAGCCGCATGCAATCGAGCT
>CAYZLS010000378.1:0-2541 GCA_964479355.1 uncultured Wenzhouxiangellaceae bacterium
CAAGGCCTTCCTGTTGCAACTGAAAGGATGCAGCCATTGTAAATATTGGCCGGCCATGCTGAATAGCTACCACTCGGCGGGCCTTGAAACTGCGCCCATCACGGTTGCGGTCAACATCGTAGACAATGGGTGCTTCTGGATCGCCGGCACGTAAAAAATAGGCGTGCAAAGAATGGATCACGCCCTCCTCCAGGGTTTGACTGGCGGCAATGACTGATTGCGCCAACACCTGGCCACCAAATACCCTTGGCGTGCCGATATCGCGGCTTTCGCCCCTGAACAGGTTATCTTCTAAAGTTTCCAGCTTCATCAGGTGGAGTAATTCTTTAATGCTGTTATTGGAATCGGTCATAGGTGGGAACCTTTGCTCTCTGTTTCTAAGCGACTACATTTTGCACTACTGTGCCACAATGTAATAGGACCGATGAGTATACTTACCGGGATACTTAACTGTAGTGGGGTATCTGTGGTGAAAAATGCAAGTTGAACCGACTTTTTTGTGGCATGACTATGAAACATTTGGTGCCCACCCACAGCTTGACCGGCCGGCACAATTTGCTGCACTGCGCACCAACATGGCTCTCGAGCCCGTGGGTGAATCAATCAGCTGGTACTGCAAGCCCGCTCTGGATGTATTGCCTCATCCCGTGGCCAGCCTGATCACCGGAATTACCCCACAGGAAGTACAAAAAAAGGGGCTTATTGAAGCTGAATTTGCCGCCAAAATTCATAGCGAAATGATGCAAACCAATACCTGCAGTGTGGGCTATAACAATATTCGCTTTGACGATGAGTTCAGCCGCAACCTGTTTTACCGTAATTTTTTTGACCCCTATGAACGTGAATACCACCAGCGCAACTCACGTTGGGACCTGATTGATCTGGCGCGGATGTGCTACGCACTGCGACCGACAGGAATCGAATGGCCCGAGCATGAGCCAGGTAAGCCCAGTTTCAAACTGGAGCACCTCAGCACAGCCAATCACATTCAACACCAGGGAGCGCACGAGGCCCTGTCTGATGTGCTTGCCACCATTGGCCTAGCCCGGCTGATCAAAGTCAGTCAACCGCGCCTGTTTAACTGGGCTCTTGGCATGCGGGAACAAGCTCAGGTACTAAAAATGCTGAGTCCTGTTGATCCCCAGATGATATTACACACTTCAGCGCGTATTCCGGCCACTCGCGGCTGCACTACACTGGTATTGCCGCTTGCGAATTACCCAAAGCGTGCAAAGTCAGTCATTGTTTTTGATTTGATGACAGACCCTGAGCCATTGATCAACGTGAGTGCAGAAGAAATCAGGGAGCGTTTATTTACACCTGCAAGTGATTTACCCGAAGGCGTGGAACGCATCCAGCTTAAAGCCATACACAGCAATCATGTACCCATGATCGCACCAGCGGCAACGCTCAAGAGCACGGATTGCAAGCGCATTGGTCTGGATCCGGAGCACTGTTTTGAAAATGCTGAAAAACTGCGCCCGGCAATCCAGGAAGTAAGTAGCAAGCTGTTGGATGTATTTGCCCCACAGCCATTCGCAACGGATGGTGACAGCGATCATATGCTTTATTCAGGTGGGTTTTTTTCCGACCAAGATCGCGCCCTGATAACCAAAATTCGCCATGCCGCACCGGCTGATTTAGCACAACACAAGTGGTTGTTTACGGATTCAAGACTCCCTGAAATGCTATTTCGGTACCGGGCGAGAAATTTCCCAGACAGCCTGACGATTGATGAAAATCAACGTTGGCAGGCGGAATGCCTAGACAGGTTGTATCAGCCGGCTGACCCCCGCCAATTGAACCCTGAGACTTTTGCAACTGAATTATTGGCTGCCCGACAAGCTAGCACGGGATCTGTTGAGGAAGTTACACAAGCCCAGCACATCCTGGATCAACTTGAAGTCTGGGGTGGCGAAATCTGCCGTACGAAATAGGCTGTAGGCTGTAACCTGAGATCAACAACTTATTGCACTTTTCTCGATTCGAATCGAATTAATTATACACAAGTGGCTGATTGTTCTTATGAGATGCTCGCAGGATTACAAAATACCCCGATTGCCCAACCACTATATATGTAAGTTATTGAATTTTATTTATTTTAAAGATGTGCGCAAAAATTAATCAATTTGGAGACCGGCGTACGCTGCCTTTAGACCACTAACTTTACGCACAGGGTTATGCACAACTTTTGTGGATAACCCAGTGAGGCATTCTCAATGAGCCACACGGTGCGCCCTGGCGTGTAACAACATCTCCTAACAAGCCAGATTGACATTCAGTCCCCCAAGCGCTCCTACCGTTGCCGCATCCTGCTTATGACAACCAGTTACCCGAATCAGACGCCTGCGTGCGCTTGGCGAAACAAATTCAACATGGCTACCATCTGAGAACTGTAACATCCAGATTCTGTATGGTTGATCACCTCTGCCAGAGGTTGCCACCACACCGGTTATGGTCTTGCCTGCTAACTTGAAATCTGTATTCATTTTAATTCCCTTATTTCCCTTGACTAGTGGGAATTAAAACAAAAATGATTCT
>CAYZLS010000379.1:0-1892 GCA_964479355.1 uncultured Wenzhouxiangellaceae bacterium
AAATATATTAACTTATTGATTTAATTGGCGCGCCCGACAGGATTCGAACCTGTGACCCCTGCCTTCGGAGGGCAGTACTCTATCCAGCTGAGCTACGGGCGCTGAAAAAATTGAGTGGCACAGTTTAGCTGTTTTTAACTGGCTAAGGAACCAGGATTGCTTTCGGTTACGCAGGCCTGAGACTATACTGTCCGGGATTTAAAGGTCCGATCCCGGCAGTTATCAGATTGCCTGAAACAGATTTATGAGGTGTGGTGTGGAAGAACAAACCTAAAAGCCCCGGCTGCAAAATTTCAGCTTGATTGTTGTATTAATGGCTTTTATGGTCTACGCCATCGCATTGATCGTCAATTACATTAGCATCAAACCGGAATCGGAGCTGGCCAAGCACAGGTGAGCCAGAAAATTCATCGCACCACACTAACACACACGACCTCCCATCTGGTCTGAAATGCGTAAGGTGCGGTATGATGCAGCTATGCCGGAATCCTTTGAGGTAAAACAGCAATACGAATTTCCAACGTCGCGTCATGATTTCATGCTGCGTGGCCCGGTCGGCATGCTGGAATGTGTCGCCGATGCGCCTGACAAAGCAATAGAAGTAGCAGCTACCATTGTGATTTGTCACCCGCACACACAGCATGGTGGAAGCATGCGCAACAAGGTCGTGACCATCATGGAACGATCCATGCGAGAACTGGGCCTGCACACTATCCGTTTCAATTTTCGCGGCGCGGGTGAAAGTGAAGGTGAATACGATGAGGGTTATGGCGAGACCGATGATCTGTTTGCGGTCACCGAATGGGTGCGGCGAAGTCGGCCCGAAGATGCTTTATGGCTGGGCGGGTTTTCATTCGGCGCCTGCATTGCACTGCGTGCTGCCCAGAACCTTAATCTGGGTCAGATGATTTCCATCGCACCTCCTGTTATGCGTTTTGGGTTTTCTGACCTAAGTCATCCCAATTGCCCATGGCTGGTGATACAGGGTGACGAAGATGATGTGGTTGAATATGAAGAAGTCGCTAACTGGGTGCAAAAAGTCCAGCCGCAGCCCGAGCTCATAGTGATGGAACAGGCTGGGCATTTTTTCCACCGACGCCTGATGGACTTGCGAGGCCTACTTAAAAACGGCGTGGGTCCAAACCTGCCTTCAAAGTAGCCGCCTGTAAAACTAGTGCACCGACGCCCACTGGCCATTTATGAAGCCCTGCTTGCCGGGGGTCGCTACCGGCATAACCCGGCACAAAAACTGGCTGTTGACGAGTTAGACCGGATCTGGATGGAGTTACAGTCCGGCCCGTCTACCGGGTGGTGGACAAAAATCCTTGGCAAGCAACCAGCACCGGTGACGGGGCTGTACCTGTGGGGCGGAGTGGGCCGCGGCAAAACTTGGTTGATGGATTTGTTTTTCGATGCTTTGCCCGGGCAAAACAAGCAACGTATCCATTTCCACCGATTCATGGCTCGGGTACACGCTGCCTTGAAAACCATGCCATCTTCTCGTGATCCCTTACCTGCAATCGCCCGTCAGTGGTCGATGCAATTCCGGGTGCTTTGTTTTGATGAGTTTTTCGTCGCAGATATCGCCGATGCCATGCTGCTCAGTGGCTTGTTGCAGGCATTGTTTGCTGAGGGTGTCACCCTGATTGCCACCTCTAACGTGTCCCCGGATGACCTCTACCGTGATGGCTTGCAGCGGGCCAAATTTCTGCCAGCTATCGATGCATTGAAAACCCACACCCTCAGCCTGCACATCGATGGTGAACACGACTACCGGTTACGGATTTTGCAACGCTCTGAAATTTTTCTGCAATCTCTCAATGAACATGCTGAAGCCAGTTTAAGTAAGGCGTTTGAACGCATGTCTGCAGGCTGTTTACTGGATAACAAGC
>CAYZLS010000379.1:1902-2521 GCA_964479355.1 uncultured Wenzhouxiangellaceae bacterium
GCATCGCGGTGACGGCATCATTTGGTTCGATTTTAATGAATTATGCGAGACGCCGCGAAACACTTCAGACTTCATTGAAATAGCGCGTTCTTTTAACACGGTGCTGCTTTCCAATGTGCCCTTGATGGATGCCAATATGGGCGCTGCTGCACGCCGTTTCATTAACCTGATCGATGAATTTTACGACCGCAATGTCAAGCTGCTGATCTCAGCCGCCAGACCTGCTGATGAGCTTTACAGCGGCAACCGTTTGGCTTTTGAATTCCTGCGTACGGCCAGCCGCTTATCCGAAATGCAAAGCCACGGCTATCTCGCCAAACCGCATTTACCCTGAAGATTAAAAGCCGGAAAAAAAGAAAGGACCAGTAAGGGGTCAACTGGTCCTTTCATCGAGTCCTGATGCAAGGGGAGCACCAGATCTCAATACGAAAATGGCATAAGGGGAAACACCACTTCCGATTCTGTAGACCCATAAGGGCCACAATCCGATTTTTCCTAGGATGAACGATCTATGCTTCCTGCGGTGCAAGTTTAACGCAAACCGACTTGATTTAATAGCATAAACCTCCTCCAATACGGGATGACACCGAACAGGGGACGTGTTTCTAACACGAAATGA
>CAYZLS010000380.1:0-2521 GCA_964479355.1 uncultured Wenzhouxiangellaceae bacterium
ACCATCACTTCCGATCAGCCAATAGCCCGCTACGCCAAGAAGTGCCAGCACGAGTGTAATGATCCATACTTTATTTTGAGTTGTTTTATCCATTATCCTTCTTGCTTAGCGAATCTATTGAAATCATGCCCTGACCCTCAAAAAAATCAGCAGAATCATAGTAACTGATTTTCTCAAGTTTTCACTTGGCGTATACAAGAATTTACCATCGGTACAATCACGCTTTCCTAGGCGCGCCTCTCAGATCAAATCGAGGCTTGACAAGGCATCCTTGATTGCTGATTTCGTAGTCTGCGATAACGGCACAATGGGCAATCGACAAGACGCTTCACACAGCCCGAGCAGTGATGCGGCGTATTTGACGCCCGCAGGGCTGGGCTCAGTGCACAACGCCAAATGCAGCGGCATCAAGCGTTTCTGAATCTTAGTAGCCGCTACGAAATTTCCTTTCCTGCATGCTGTCTGCATCTGCAAACATAAAGCTGGTGCGACATTAGCCGTTACTGAAATGCAGCCATTCCCACCGGCGGCATTGTAGGCGACTGCGGTGCCATCATCACCGGACAGGAACGTAAACTCAGTATCAATCAGCAAGCACTCACGAATTGGTCGGGTGAGATCCCCGCTGGCATCTTTAACACCAACCACACGTGGTAGTGTTGCGATGCGTGCCATTGTCTCGGGCAATATATCAACGATTACCCGGGCTGGAATGTTGTACACGATGATCGGTATCCTGCTCGCCGCATGCACTGCCTCGAAGTGCCTGAACAAGCCTTCCTGTGATGGCCGGTTGTAATACCCCGCCACGTGCAATGCCGCATCGGCACCAACGTCCTGGGCACGATCATTGTTGTTGATCGCCGAGCGTGTATCGTTTGAGCCTGCACCAGCAATAATAGGTATCCGGCCAGCGGCCTCTTCTACGGCTATTTCCGTCACCCGGCTGTGCTCTTTCACATCCAGGGTCGCAGACTCTCCTGTTGTTCCTACAGGAACGATTCCATCGGTACCCTGTTCGATATGCCAACGCACCATTTTACGTAAGGCGTCTGCATCAATTTCATCATTGCGAAATGGTGTGACCAATGCTACCAGAGACCCTTCAATCATCCTATGCTCCTGTCATTACTGATTTCAACACGCTGCAACTCAATCTGTGGCTACCACTTTATTGCACAAAACCCTGGGACTCAAATCAGCTTGTTTGTTTTTTGGCGGCCCGGCTGGCGGTCTTACGCTCGTGTTCGAGCAGATGCAACTTGCGGATCCGGATCGATTCTGGTGTAACTTCTATCAGTTCATCGTCCTGGATAAACTCCAGTGCCTGTTCCAATGTCATGATTTGAGGCGACGCCAACAGGACGTTATCATCCTTGATCACGGTACGAATGTTGGTTAGTTGCTTAGCCTTTAAGGGATTAACAGTTAAGTCGTTGCCACGGTTGTGGATGCCGATCAGCTGTCCTTCATAAATAGGGACACCCGCCTCGATGATCATATGGCCACGGTCGTGTAGGTTGAACAATGCATAGGCCACTGCTTTGCCGGTGCCGTTGGAGATCAAAACGCCGTTGTTACGTGTGGATATAGGCGCCGGATTATAAGTGCTATATTTTTCAAACGTGTGAAACAGCAGGCCCGTGCCAGCGGTAACGGTGCGGAACTCTGATTGAAAGCCGATCAAGCCACGTGCCGGAATGATGTAATCCATGCGGATCCGACCTTTGCCGTCGGGTTGCATTTCCTGCAGCACACCCCGGCGCGCGCCAAGGCGTTCCATGACCGCACCCTGGTAATCGGCTTGCAGGTCTACGACTAGCAGCTCATATGGTTCCTGAACTTCCCCGTCATTGTTTTGCAGGATCACTTCCGGCCGGGAGATAGCCATCTCATAACCTTCCCGTCGCATGGTTTCAATCAGGATGGACAAATGCAATTCGCCCCGGCCAGCAACCTTGAATTTTTCTGCGTCCGTGGTTTCCTCAATTCGCAGTGCCACGTTATGACTGGCTTCTCGCAGCAAGCGCTCACGTAATTGCCGGCTGGTCAGAAATTTACCTTCGCGACCGGCAAAGGGTGAATTATTGACCCGGAATGTCATGCTGATGGTCGGTTCATCAACCGTCAATGGTGGCAGGGCTTCAAGAACTTCCCGATCACAGAGCGTGTCCGATATACGCAGGCTCTCTACCCCGGTGACGGCGATAATGTCACCTGCATTGGCTTCGGGGATTTCAGTGCGTTCCAGGCCGTGAAAACCAAGCACTTGCAGGATACGGGCATTGTGCTGATCCCCGTAACGGTCGATGACGGTTATTCGCTGGTTGGGTTTGACGCTGCCACGTTGGATTCGGCCAATGCCGATTACGCCCACATAAGTGTTGTAGTCGAGCGTGGTAACGCGCATCTGAAAAGCGCCTTCCAGGTCTACGTCGGGAGCCTGAACCTCGCGCACAATGGCCGCAAACAAGGCACTCATATCGCCTTCGCGGATACTGTCTTCAACACCGGCATAACC
>CAYZLS010000381.1:0-2178 GCA_964479355.1 uncultured Wenzhouxiangellaceae bacterium
CGTGATTCCATTGGCTGTATTATATCAATGAATGGAATAAATCAGAGATTCCCTAAAAACTCACTCGTTCCCAGAATTTTGCAATTACCTCTGATGTAATTGATTTATATCAACTCCGCACGTGACGAAGAACTGCATAATCCCCTAGTCTGTTTTAGCATGACAAGTGGGCGCGGGGAAAACCATCCATTCCACTCAAAATAGCTGACGGGCATATCTTTTAATTGGGTCGCTTTACAGTGGGTTCCCCCATCGGCTTGGAAGGTTGGGAAATATGACTAACAGTTCTTCACGTTACAAGTGCACCACAGGTTCGGCTTTTATATTTGCTATCGTTGCATTGGCACTACCCGCCTTTGCCTGGGCACAAACTTCTGGCGAGCAACTTTTTCAATCAAAATGCGCTGCTTGCCATTCGATTGGTAGTGGACGTCTTGTCGGACCTGATCTCAAGGGTGTTGTGGAGCGGCGCTCCACAAGCTGGCTTACTCAGTTCATCAATTCGTCACAGTCGCTTATCAAGAGCGGAGATGCTAAAGCCGTTGCGGTATTTGATGAATTCAACGGTATAGTCATGCCCGATTTTTCATTCTCAGAAGCCCAGATTGCTGAGCTGATAGGGCACATTGGTGGCCAGACTGCAGGATCATCTGCGGTTGTTGAAGAAAACACCAGCCCGGAACCGCAACCTGACGAGCCGATCTCAAAGGAGCAGGTATTCAAAGGTCTGGAACTTTTTCAGGGAACTATCCGCTTCAGCAATGGCGGCCCAGCCTGCAATGCCTGCCATCATGTTAAAAACGACGCCGTTATCGGTGGTGGCATCCTGGCGAAAGAATTGACCACGGTATTTTCAAGAATGGGTGGCAGTGGTGTTGGCGCCATCCTGGGCCAGGCTCCTTTTCCTGTCATGCAGGCTGCCTACAAGGCAAATGCTCTGACCCAGGACGAAATTACTTACCTGGTCGCCTTCTTACAAAATGCTGATGAGCAACATCTGTTTCAGCAACCCAGGGATTACGGGATCGGCTTGTTTATCAGTGGCGCGGTCGGCGCCGGATTATTGTATTTGCTGTTCGCCTTAATTTGGCGTGGTCGCAAGCGCGGGTCTGTATACCAGAGCATCTACGACCGGCAAAGCAAGTCGCACATAGACAACAGTAACCCATAAGTTTTGGCAATAATCGCTAAATCAACATACAACAACAGGTAGAAAGCATGAGCTGGATAAAAGACATCATTTCCCCGGAAACTCGGAATTGGGAAGAGTTTTACCGGAATCGTTTTCAGCATGACAAGATTGTAAGAAGCACCCACGGTGTCAATTGCACTGGCGGATGCTCTTGGCAGATCCATGTAAAAGATGGCATCGTGGTGTGGGAAACCCAGCAACTGGATTACCCCTTACTGGAAGATACGCTGCCACCCTACGAACCACGCGGATGTCAACGGGGTATATCATTTTCTTGGTACCTGTACAGTCCTTTACGGATTAAATACCCTCTGATCAGAAGCGCTTTACTTGACGCCTATCAAGAGGAGAAACAAAAGACCGGCGATCCAATGCAAGCCTGGGCGGCATTGCAGGCTAATCCTGAAAAACGCAAGGCCTACCAAAACGCACGCGGCAAAGGTGGCTTTCGCCGCACTTCCTGGGATGAAGTGCTGGAAATCATGGCGGTTGCCAATCTATACACCACCAAAAAATACGGACCGGACCGGGTCATAGGCTTTTCCCCCATTCCGGCCATGTCGATGCTCAGCTATGCATCCGGTGCGCGTTTTCTACAACTGCTCGGCGGTGTTTGCCTGAGTTTCTATGACTGGTATTGCGATCTGCCGACCGCTTTTCCCGAAATCTGGGGCGAGCAGACCGACGTGTGCGAAAGCGCCGACTGGTATAACTCTAAAATGATTGCCGATATGGGTGCCTGTCTGAACATGACCCGCACACCGGATTGTCACTTCTTCGCAGAATCCCGTCACAACGGCACCAAGGCAGTGGTTTTTTCACCAGATTTCTCCCAGGTTTGCAAATACGCCGATCAGTGGGTACCACTGCACGCGGGTAGTGACGGTGCATTCTGGATGGCTGTTTCGCATGTGATCCTGAGTGAGTTCCATCACCAGCAACAAACACCTTATTTTATTGATTATGCCAAGCAATATACCGACAGC
>CAYZLS010000381.1:2188-2505 GCA_964479355.1 uncultured Wenzhouxiangellaceae bacterium
CGTGCAGGTCGTTTGCTGCGGGCCAACGAGCTTGATCAAAACGCGGAAATGGATAATGGCGACTGGAAGTTTGTTAGTGTCGATACGCAAAGTGGACGTTTCGTGGTCCCCAAGGGCTCGATGGGCCACCGCTGGGACAAAGTCCAGGGAAATTGGAATATGAAGTTCGAGGATACGGTGGATGACAGTTCATACGATCCCATGCTCAGCTTTGTGAATGAACACGATGAAGTCGTGCAGACTCAATTCGATGAATGGGGCCTGGACAGCAAATCACTTCGTGGAGTGCCGGTCAGGCGTGTTGGAACAACCGCTGG
>CAYZLS010000382.1:0-2504 GCA_964479355.1 uncultured Wenzhouxiangellaceae bacterium
TCAGTTTAACCCTCGTTACGGGATTCCTGTACCGGTGGCGGGAAGCTTACAAACTAACGATTTTCAGCAGTTACCGATATATGACAGTGATGTGCTATACACAATATTTAACCGCATCGCAGGTAATTCCGGACAATACTCGGCGCGATCTGAGCGTTTTCGGCAATGGCTGACCGCACCTGCGCGATATAACGAATCCACTCAGCGTTGGCTCAGGTTGGTGAGGAAAGCCGAAAAGAGGAAGCCGCCACGGCGAATTCCGAAACACCTGATCGAAGCCGTACACAAGCCACATAGTCTGCGTGAAACAAGCTTGAGCGGACGCTGGGATACCGGAATCTTGATCTACCACCGGCAAAACACGGCCTTGGAAGAAAAAGTCTTAAAGCAAATTGATTCACTGGAACAGCGAGCGGGTATCTTCAAGCAGATAGAACTGACGGATAGTTGGTCTGTGCAGTGCAATGCGCTCTATCTGGATACATCGGTCTCTTGCTGGATATTTGTCGATAGTGCTGCGATTCCGCCATTGGAGATTATTACCGAGATTATCGACACATTTGTTTTGCGAAATGATATTTATTTCATCAACCCGCTTGTTCACTATCAAAACGTACCAAACAATATTGGTGACAAGGATAAGGAACTTTTAACCGATCTACGGCAACTCTCTATCGCCGGAATTCGAAGTGACTATCTGACTGGTATCGGCGCACCGTTATTTGTTGATAAGGTGCCACCCTCCAGTGCTTTATTGGACCTGTTTCTACGCTTTCGCTATTTGAATCGAGCCACCTACTTGCTGTCATTAGAGCAGGTCACCTATCGAGAGGTTCAGGCAGATACGGAGATAAAAAAAGAACTGGAAGCTGCTAACAAGATCGTCAAATTCTGGGATCAAACAAACCAGCAGCGACCCTACATCCAGAGTCGTAATCATCATTTAGTGGCGGGCCGTAACAACACGGAACGTATACAACAGATAAACGAGACAATCCCCCTGTTATATGCGTTACAACATATGGGGACTTTTATGGGGAATGCTGATATTCAGGAATTTGCTACACGTACTAAATCACAGATGAAACAACACCTGTTTTCAGCGGGTACTAACAGGCGGAGTTGTAGTGACTAATCCACCGCGCATCCTGATCCTGAGCCATTCACCTTATTGGTTAACGTCGTTTAGTCACCAGTGTGTGCTGCTGGCGCGTTATCTTCAAACCCGTGGTTTCGATGTCCATTATGTTGGTTATGGCTATCATGGTGAGCCGGTAATGTTTGAGATATTTCCACTGTATCCCTTTGTTGGGGCCGGTAGTGGCGACATAAAAGATTCCCTGGTTTATCTAATTCAGCGGTTACGCCCTCAAGTGATGATCAGTGAGTTGGTGGGTGGAGATGAATTGATACTGGATTTGTGCCGGGTGCGCGAGCAGTTTTCCGAAACCTTCTGGGTACACCTGACGCTACAGGCACGTACACCTTTTGAGCAAAAAGAAATTGATCTCATGCAGTCTATTGATTCCATCCATGTGGAATCGCAGGCGATATACGATGTGCATCAGCCCAAATTTTCTAATCTGGTTTGCAATCCACAGGGGCCACTCGCTACGCTGTTTCAACCGTTGACCGCAGCCAAACGCCAGAAAGTTCGTCAATGCCTGCAAATAAACCACAACACCTTTGTTGTCGGATCAGTATTTCGCAACTGGAATGTGAAGGGCATCATGGAACTACTGGAGACCTTCTCACGGTTTGCCTTTCGCAAATCAGATGTTTTACTTTACCTGCACACTAACCCAAATTATCAGCAGGGTCTGGATGGCTTTGATCTGGAAACCATTATCAACACACACCCACAGCGCCGAAAAATCCGCTTTACCGGCCTGCACAAGGTCGGATTTCAGGAAATGCTCCATCGATATGTCTATAACGTCATGGACGTTCACCTGTTGACGACGTACGGAGAAAGTTGGGGGTTCCCTACCGTAGAGGCCGGATTGTGTGGAGTGCCGTCACTGGTGACTGATGCCCTGTCAACCGGAGAACTGCTTGGCTCTGATCGTGGTTGGCGAATACCTGTGCGCCACAAGCTTTCTTATGGATATACAAAATTTTTCCAGGCCGACACATCTGCTGCTGCCAGTATGTTGGAGGAAGCCTATTGCGATGCAGAGCAGCGCATAGAACGTGGCCGCAGGATGAACGACCATGCCCGTGTTCATTTTACGTTTGAGGCGTTCTGTTCACGTCTGTTGCCAGATCTTGAAAAAGGCGTAGAACACGGTAGATATTCACCTCAGATAAATACAGGTGATGCTTCCATACCTCTGACCACAAAACGCCGATACCGAGTTGAATTTATACTGGCAGATCCGGCATCGTCCCATCAGTACGGTGAGTGTGTGAAATCAATAGAACAAAGCGATCAGGTTGATGCCACTATTCTGCATCATGCCCCCGGAGAATATGAGGCTTTTTACGGATTTGTAAATCAAAGG